>JAIELU010000211.1 GCA_019752775.1 Campylobacterales bacterium
GAAATGTTCATCGAAGGTCTATACTCATCTGATAGACTAATATGAGCTAAGGAAAAAATATTCTCTCTAGTGAAATTTAGTATAGGATTATTAAATTCATTTGTAAAATCTTTCCCTATAAAAATTCCATTATGTCCGATTTGACTAGTTATGAGATTTTTAAATTTAATAAATTCTGGATATTGTTCTAAATAAATAGTTTCTTTTTCTTCATATTTTTTATGATGTAATATTGCTTCTAGTTCAATAGAAGAGTTGCTTGACAATCCTTTCTGAATTTTACAATATTTGTATACTCTATGTTCTGGTTTCTCTTGTTCAATAGGTGTGATAAAGTCGATTAAAACCATTTGTGCCTTTATTTTTTTAGTTGGAGAATAGTCCGATAAATTTACAGGTGTAATTTTAATTTTAAACTTTTCCGTCATATTCTTCATATTAAAATGAATCTTTAACATTTCATTGTCTGTATCATTAAGTTCTACTATTGTTTCTTTCTCAATCCAAGGATTGTTATCTAAATCATCAAGCGTTGTACCAATTTTTTCTCCATTATATTTAATTTCTATTGGAGAATAAAATATATGCTTTAGTAGTTCTTTTTTAATATCAAACCATCTATTAAGTTTATTGAAATCAATTTTAATTGCGATAGAAGTACCAATATTATTACGATACTTATGTGAATCTTCTTTTTTTGATGGAAATTGTTTTACAACTTTATGTTCACTTTCTAATTGAGTTATAAAGAAAGAGTGTAAGGATTTAATTGAAACTCTTATGGCTTCTGAATTTGCCTTTTTTGTACTAATCTCTACTCTATCTGCCACCATAAAACAAGATAGTATCCCTATACCAAAACGACTAATCGCTTTGAAGCCAAGATTTGAATTGAAATCTTTTGACTCATAAAATGATTTACCAATTTTAGTAAAATAGTTGAGCAAAATATACTCGTTCATGCCTATACCATAATCATCAAATCTTATCCAATAACTACCATCACTTTTATCAAACCAATCACTTATCTCAATTGGCTTACATTTAAAACTACTATATCCTTTTTCTTTATCTAATCTTTCTTTATAAAGAGAAGCATCTATCGAGTTTTGTAAAATCTCTCTAATAAATATCATAGGATTTGAATAAATATTATTGCCAACTAGTAAGTCTAAAGCTTGATTATTATCAAATGAAAACTTGAAGTCTCCGTACTTGTAACCAATAGGTTTTATTCCTACTAAATCTATTTCTAATGGAAGTTTAAATTCGTTTCTCCATTTATGGCAATGAGCATTAAACACAATATCGCACTTCTCAATTTCTAATTTAATTATTTCAATAAATTGTCTAATGTCATATTCAATATTAGGATTATCAGGGTTGGCTTTAAAATGTAAAATATTATTGCTATATTCAAAGCCAACATTATCTATATGCTTTGTCCATTCTTTTTGGCTATATTTATCTGCTTCATTAGTTGGATTGTCAAGTGCTAAGAATTTGTATGTAGAAATTGAAGCTCTATCATTGTCAAAATCCATAATGTCTGCTAATCTTAATAAAATAGCACAAAATAC
The DNA here is from genome assembly GCA_019752775.1 of Campylobacterales bacterium. Taxonomy (GTDB): domain Bacteria; phylum Campylobacterota; class Campylobacteria; order Campylobacterales; family Arcobacteraceae; genus Aliarcobacter. The sequence continues at coordinate 1,581 of JAIELU010000211.1, forward strand.
AAAATCATCAGTATTTCCATTAGAGCTTAAATCTTTTAATTTTTGTATATCTTGTGTTTCATAATTGTGTGACATTGAAACTTGATATGAAATCTTAACAATATCATTCCCATCAATAATAATTGATTTTTGCTCTTGCTCTAAAATAAAATCTTTATCAAATAAATATTTTTCTAATCTATTATGATGATTTATTCTAATGTATGCAGAGACTATATTGTTTGTTAAGTTTTTCTCATCGCACTCAGGTTTATTTTGACAATAATCTCGAAACCAAACTTCATCTATAATTTCATTACTGTCATTACAAATCATTCCTAAATCGTGCCAATATGATGAAAGAAGTAAAACACATGCTTCGCTTGCTGATAATTTATTTATTTCATCACCCAAAAGCATTTCAATATTTTCAATAATTTTTAGAGAATGTTCTTCGTCATGATTTGTAAAAGTTGGAAATGTTCTAACAATTTGTTTTAATAAAGGACGACTCTTATTTAAAATATTTTTTATAATTCCCTGATTTTCAACATCACTTTTACTTTCAAAAACTTTCCATACATTAGTTTCTTCAAATTTAGTATTCATTTACATCCTTATTCATTTAATCCTGTCACATAATGTTTGAATAGAGCTAATAAGAGTGACCGCTAGGTAACTTATTAGCTCCTTATGCTTTGTTGTACCAATCATCCCAGAACTAGTTATTTCCTCTTAAAATATCTAAAAATAATTGATTTCTACCCAAAGCATCTTCTACCATTGTTTCTAATGTTAAAATATGAATAACTGAATTTAACTCTTCATGATAAAGATAAAACATTTCACCCTTTGTTGTGTATGTTTTTTTAATACCTGGAGTTAATTTTAATTCTTGTTTTGTTTCTGGATTGAATGTTGTAATTAAATATGACCATATGCGAACTTCATCACCATCTTTTTCAAAATGTTCTTTTATTTTATATGTATATTTATAAAGTTCATTTAGACCACCTGCATTTTTTTCACCAGTTGCGTCATTTCCTTTTAATTCAATAATAATGATTTCTTTAATATCATTTTTACTTTTAGTAAATATACATATGTCAGGTCGTGTATTTTTATTTTTGTCTTTTAAGCCTAAAATATTATTGATAGTATCATCACTGTGAGCATAACTGTAAATCATAAACCGTTCATCAAAAAGCCAAAGATTATTGTTTTTGTATGATTTATCATTACTATTACTTGTTTTAGTTTTCATTATTTTATTATGAATAATAGTTTCATTTGATTTCTCAGTTGAATTGTCTATATCTGATTTTATGTCATTTATTATTTTTTCTCTGTCAAATATATACTCAGCAAGTTCTGCTTGATTACTTGTATATAATCTTTGTTCATAATCTTTTTTACTAATATTTCTAGTATCTCTAATGTATTCCTTGTCTGAATTGAATCTTTCTTTAGCTTCTTTTATAATCTCAGCACTTGTAGATTTATTTGTACTTTCTTTAATATATGTTGCTAAATAAGGGGCTGATTTTAAACTTTCTTTTTGATTTGATTTGGTTTTTTCTTCTATATCTATACCAATACTTTTACATATATTATCAATGCTTGCAAATAATTTACGATTAATAGTATCCCAATCTAGTGCATCAGCAAAAAGAGTATTATTTTTATCTTTTATACTAAAACTATTTCGTGCATCATCTACATTTTTATCAAAAAACTTTGAGCTTACAAAAAATAATAATCCTTTATCTTTCCCTGTTCTAAATTTTAAACCCAATGAGTCTTGTTTTACACTCCTTCTATCTGCACAATAATGTCCTTTAATCGTTGAACCTTTTTGCTTATATGAAACTATGAATTTTTCTTCTTTTTGTCCAATATTTATCGTAAAAGTATCATCTTTAAAATCTTCACCATGCTCTTTAGCTTCAATAGTTGATACTAATTTATCATCAATATAGAATTTTATAAATAAATTTTCTTTTTCATCTACCATAAATTTAAATATAGATAAAAAATGTCCAATTATCTCTTTTTCTTCATCTTTAAAATTTAAATTTACATCTCTATTGTGTACATTTATAAAATCTATTTTTGTTTTTTTAACTAATGGTTCATTTTCAAATTTTGTAAGTTCTATTTCTTCCATATTTAAATCAAAATCAAATTTTACATTTGAATTATTATTATAACTAGTAAATTTTACTTTATCACATAGAGTTAAATATGTAAATCTTCCAACACCTTTACAGCCTAGTTTTTCTTTGTAATCAGATAGATAATGATTAAAAGAATCTATATTTTTATCTGTAAATCCTTCACCATTATCTATAATAGTAAAGTTTTTGACTCTTCTTTTTTCTTCAATAACATCTATAGGTAATGTTTCAAAACAAACATCTATTTCAGTTGCCTTTGCTTGAATACTATTAGTAATAGCTTCTTCTAAAATATTAGTTAGTTTAAAGTTGTCAGGCAATTTTTTTAAAATTTGCTTAGTCGTTACTATTGGCATTTTTACTCTTTTTAATAATATTAAGTAGTCTATCGAATTTCAGTTTTGTTTATAATTTTATTATGGTATCATTTCTAAATTGTGATAGAGGTTATTTTTTGGCTCATTTCCACATAAAAAAGAAAAGGGACTAAGTCAGCTCAGCTGAAGTTAAAATTTTGAACAATTTATAAATTATGTATGAACTTTTT
>JAIELU010000158.1 GCA_019752775.1 Campylobacterales bacterium
TGTAGACTTCAATTTGGAGAGTCCAATCTGTATCGGCCCCGATGTCTCTATAAATTATATTTAATATAATCAGCACCGGATTCTTTAGGAGCACATTTTTCAGCCAGGCTGGTTTCTGGGCTGATGAGTCTCTACTACACTGTTAAAAATGAAAATTATCTTTATAAAGAAAATAATTATACTGGAGCTAATTTTTCAATAATATTTCATAATAAACAAAAAAATTTTAAATAAGTTTAGATATAATCCAAAACTATGAAAAAGAACAATATAATATTAATAGGTTTTATGGGTGTTGGTAAGGGTACGGTAGCTCGTGCATTGGTTAAAAAATCAAATATGTTTGCTATTGATACTGATGATTTAATTGAAAGTATGGAAAACCGAAGGATCAAAAAGATTTTTGAAGTTGAGGGAGAGCCATATTTTAGAGCTTTAGAAAAAAAGACTGCTTTATGGTTGGAAAAAAGTGTTTTCGATACAATAATTTCAACAGGTGGTGGATTTTATAAACAAGAAAATATAAACAAAATTGGAAAAGTTGTTTATTTAAAATCATCATTTCAAGGTATTTTAGACAGAATAAATAATGCACCAAATGCAGAAAATAAATTGAAAAAAAGACCACTTTTACAAAACATGGAAGAGGCTTTAAAACTTTATAATTTACGAGCAAAAGAGTATGAAAAAGTTGCAAAAATTGTAGTTGATGTTGAAAACAAAGATATAAAAGATATTGTAAAAGAGATTTTAGGACAAATATAAATGAAAATAATTAATACAAAAGATACAAATTTCAAAACTGAATTTGATGGAATTTTAGCTCGAGCAAAAAGTGACATCAAAGGTGTTTCTACAATTGTTATGAATATTATTGATGAAATTGTACTTGATGGAAATACTGCTTTAAAAAAACATATTGAAAAATTTGATAAATGGGAAGTTAAATCAGACGATGATTTAATGATAAATACTGCTGACATGAAAAAAGCGTATGATAATCTTGATGAAAAATTAAGAGATGCTTTGCATACAGCTTACAATAGAATCAAAACTTACCATGAAAAACAAATCCCAAAATCATGGTTTGATTTTGAACCAAATGGAACAATTTTAGGACAAAAAGTAACTGCTGTTGATAGAGCAGGGCTTTATATTCCAGGTGGTAAAGCTGCATATCCTAGTTCACTTTTGATGAATGCAATTCCAGCAATTGTAGCTGGTGTAAAAGAAATAGTTGTTTGTACGCCAACTCCAAATAATGAAATAAATGAGCTTTTATTAGCGGCTTGTCATTTATGTGGAATTACAAAAGCATATAAAGTTGGTGGTGCATCAGCAATTGCTGCAATGGCATATGGAACACAAACTATTCCAAAAGTTGATGTAATTACAGGTCCTGGAAATATTTTTGTAGCAACTGCAAAAAAACTTGTATTTGGTGAAGTAAATATTGATATGATTGCAGGTCCTAGTGAAATAGGAATTCTTGCAGATGAAACAGCAAAACCTCACTATTTAGCAATTGATTTACTTTCTCAAGCTGAACACGATGAGATGGCAAGTTCAATTATGATTACAACTTGTGATAAGGTAGCTCAACTTACAAGTAATGAAGTTGAAAAGTATTTAAAAACTTTAAGTAGAGAAACAATTGCACGAAAATCAATCGAAGATAGAGGTGCTATTATAGTTGCATCTTCTATGGAAGAAGCAATTGCGCTTATGAATGAAATTGCTCCTGAACACTTAGAAATTATGACAAAAAATTCATTTGAACTTTTACCATATATTAAACACGCAGGTGCAATTTTCTTAGGTGAAAATACTCCTGAACCAATTGGTGATTATTTAGCTGGACCAAATCATACACTTCCTACAGGAAGTACAGCTAAATTTTATAGTCCTTTAAATGTGGAAAATTTTATGAAAAAAAGTTCAATAATTAATTTTTCAAAAAATGCTATAAATGAATTAGGTGAAGCTTGTGCATTACTTGCTGATACTGAAGGCTTAACAGCCCATGCAAAAGCTGTTAGAGTAAGACTTGAAGAATAATAGGCTTTATTCTTAAAGCACTTTAGGTTTTTGCTACTTTTTAAGGATTTTTTACAAATCCTGCTAAAAAAGTAGAAATTAAATGAAATAGGTTCCCTTTTAAAGAGGAACGATTTAAAAGGAATATAGATGTCAACATTTAAAGATTGGTTTAGCGAAGATGAAGATGATATTTTTATGGGAAGTCCAAAATCAAAGTTTTTTGATGTTTCAAGAGAAGCTTCAAAAGATATAGTTGAAGAAGAAATAGATAAGATTGTTGAAAAGTTAGCAGTTCTAGAAATGATTATTAGTGAAGGAAAAGGTGAAAGCTTTGATATTAATCAATACATTCAAGACTATACTTTAGATAATATGGCAGAAGTAAAAGCTATGAAAAAAGGTTTATATGTGGAATTTACTGGTGAAATCATCTGTAGATTAGACTCATAAGGTAAAGATTTAAGTGGAAGAATTAGAAAAAGTAAAAAATCAAATAAGAGAATTTGTAAGTGTTTGTAATCATCAAAAAAGTTTAGAGCTTTTAGAAAAGTTAGCAACTGGTAAGATGTTAAGATCTAAACTTATCTTGAAAATTGTTGGAATTTCAATAGAAAGTATAAAACTTTGTGCAGTTGTTGAGATGATTCATGCAGCATCACTTTTACATGATGATGTAATAGATGAAGCTAATACAAGAAGAGGTCAACCTTCTGTAAATGCACTTTATGATAATAAAACATCTATAATGTTTGGAGATATTTTATATTCAAGAGCATTTACAGAATTATCTCAAATGGATAAAAATATTGCATACACAATCTCAAATGCTGTAACACTTTTGAGTATTGGTGAAATGATGGATGTTGATTTAACAAATACTTTTAACAAGTCTTACGATAAATATCTTGATATGATTTATAAAAAAACAGCATCTTTAATTGAAGCTTCTGCTAAAGCAGCAGCGATTTTATCAAAAAAAGATGAAAATAAATATGCTCTATATGGAAAAAATCTAGGACTTGCTTTTCAAATGGTTGATGATATTTTGGATATTACACAAGATTCAAAAACTTTGGGAAAACCAGCAATGTTAGATTTTGTTGAGGGGAAAGTAACCATCCCATATCTTTTACTTCACGAAAGAATAGAAAATAAAACAAAATTAGAAGCTTTATATAAAAAAGAATTAACTAGTGATGAAAGTTTGTGGATTAAAGAGCAAATGACTATTACAAAAGCGTTAGACGATTCAATTGCTTTAGCAAAACAAATAGGAAATATTGCAATTGATGCTGTAAAAGATGAAGATAATAGTGAAACTTTAATATTTATTATGAAAGCAATGATTGAAAGAGAGTTTTAGATGAGTTACTTAATAATTAGTTTTTCTCACAAAAATATAGATATTAAAATGAGAGAAAAATTAGCTTTTGGTAGTGTTGAAGATAAAGATAGATTTATAAAAGTACTTTTAGAAAATGAATACACAAAAGAAGTTGTTTTATTATCAACTTGCAATAGAGTTGAAATTATTACGAGGTCATCAAATATCAATGTAAGTGCTAAAAATATTATTGAAAAATTAGCTTCATATTCTGGACTTGATTTTGATATTTTGTATGAAAGAGCAGATATTTATGATAATGATGGAGCTGTTCATCATCTATTTTCTGTGGCTTCGGCATTAGATTCTTTAGTAATCGGTGAAACACAAATTGTGGGACAATTAAAAGATGCGTTTAGATTTTCACAAGCAAAAAATTATTGTTCTTCAAATATTATAAGAGTAATGCATTATGCTTTTAAATGTGCTGCAAATGTAAGAACAGCCACAAGTTTAGGAACAGGTTCTGTTTCAGTGGCTTCGACAGCTGTTGCAAAAGCAAAAGACATAATTGGAAATACAAAAGGTGTAAAAGCTTTAGTTATTGGGGCTGGGGAAATGAGTGAACTTACTATAAAACATCTTGTTTCTTCAGGTTTTGATGTAATATTAACAAGTAGAGATATTAAAAAAGCCCAAATATTAGCTTCAACTTTTGATGCGAATATTCGTGTTGAACCTTATAGTGAACTTCCAAATTTATTAGCAAAAATACCTATAATGATAACAGCGACATCTGCTGATGATGGTGCTTGACGCGAACCAATGCATCGTGCAATTCCATGAGCAGGGTGTTCTGAAAATTATTGTCCATTCGTCGGCGATTGATCAAGCGACGTATTTGGATTTCCGCGAA
>JAIELU010000156.1 GCA_019752775.1 Campylobacterales bacterium
TGAATTACTTTTATCAAATGGTTTACCTTTAGAATTTGATGGAGATTTTGTTTATTTAAAAACAACAAAAACACCAATTGAAGAACAAATTTTTTGTGTAGTTGATATTGAAACAAATGGCGGAAGTGCAAAAAAAGGCTATCAAATTATTGAATTAGGTGCAGTAAAATATAAAAATGGTGAGATTATTGGTAAATTTGAATCTTTAGTTCATGCAAGAGAGATACCACCTTATGTTCAAGAAGTTACAAAAATAAATCTTAAAATGTTAGAAGATGCTCCAAGATTAGAAAAAGTATTAAAAGAGTTTAAAGTTTTTTTAGAAGATGATGTTTTTATAGCCCATGATATAAAATTTGATTACACTTTTATTTCAGATTCTTTTGAAAAATTTCATTTAGGAAAACTCTTAAATAGAAAAATTTGTTCTATTGATTTGGCAAAAAGAACTATTCAATCTGAAAAATATGGTTTGAGTTTTTTAAAAGAAGTTTTAAATATTCAAGTTGATAATCATCATAGAGCTTATTATGATGCTTTAACAACAGCCATTGTTTTTAAAAAGAGTTTGCTAAATATTGATAGTTCTAAGATTAAAACAGTTGAAGATTTAATCTCTTTTTCAAAAAGCGATAATATTATTAATAACCATAAAAATGAGAATAAATTAAATGTTTAATCAAGAAAATTATATTAAAGTTCTAAATTTTGCTGCATCTGCTCCTGGCATTCAAAAAACTCCCAAAGGTTTACCTTATCTGGCCCATATAACTTGCGTAGCAATGGAAGTTATAAATGCTTGTGAGAAATCTCAACTTGATGAAAAAGAAGCAGATTTTGCTATTTCTTGTGCTTTATTGCATGATGTAATTGAAGATACAAATATCACTTATGATGAATTATTTGTAAAATTTTCAGAAGAAATTGCCAATGGGGTTGAAGCTTTAACAAAAGATAAAACTTTAAATTCAAAACAAGAACAACTAAAAGATAGTATTGAAAGATTACTAACACAACCTTATGAAGTTCAAATGGTTAAATTAGCTGATAGAATTACAAATTTATCAATTCCTCCAGAACATTGGGATAATGAAAAAATAATAGCTTATAAAAAAGAGGCAAGTTTTATTTTGTCTTGTTTAGGAAATTCAAATATATATTTAGCAAAAAGATTAAAAGAGAAGATTGAAAATTATAGTAAGTTTATAAAAGAGTAAAACAGAGGTTAAATAACCTCTGCTTTTTAGTTAGCTTCTTGAGCTTCTTTAGCGTATTTTAGACCTAAGTCGAATGCTTTGTTATTTATTGCATGTACTTTTTCAGGTACTTTTGAAAGCATTGTATTTCTTAGCACATCATTTGAAACAGTTTCACCTGTAAAATAATTAGCCATTGCTAATGCTAAAACTGATTGAGTAATAACATTTCCTACTTCTTCTTTTGCAATAGTAATAATTGGAATCTCATAGATTTTCCATTTTTTTCTATCTTCATCAGTTGGAGTAACAAGATTTGGTTCAACAACAATAACTCCACCTTCTTTTACACCACTTTTAAATTGATCATAAGAGATTTGTGCAACTGATAACATGAAATCAATTTCACCATCATTTGCATAAGGATATAAAATTTCATCATCTTGTAAAGTAATATCAACAACAGTTGGTCCACCTCTTACTTGAGATGTATAAGTTGCAGTTTTTAAACCATAACCTCCATCATTGATTTTTGCAGCTGCAAAAATTGATCCTGCAAGAAGTACACCTTGTCCACCAACACCTGTAAATCTCATTAATGTTTTATTTATTGCCATGTGTAACTCCTTATAATTGAACCATAGTTTTATTTTTATGAGCTTCTTTTACTTTTTCATAAGCTTCACAATATTCCATTGCTTCAGTATCTTGTTTTAAAATACCAGTAGGGAAAATACCTTTTTGCTCAGCTGGTTCTAATTTTTCAAATTTAGCTTTTCCCATAGAAATAGAATCAATCCACTCTAAGTTAGCCATTGCTGTAGCCATTTTATTTTTTCTTCCTAAGTTAACATGACAGTTAGAGAATACTTCAACAAATGAGAAACCTTTATGTTCAAAGGCTTTTACTAAAGTTCTTTCAAGTTTTTTAGGATCAAGCATAGTTTCTCTTGCTACAAAAGAAGCTCCTGCTGCTTCAACTAATTTACAAGCATCAAAAGTAGGATCAATATTTCCTCTGCTCATAGTAACAGTCCACATACCTTGTGGAGTTGTAGGTGATGTTTGAGAGTTTGTTAATCCATAAATGAAGTTATTGATAATAATATAGTTTAAGTCAATGTTTCTTCTTGCTGCATGAATTGTATGATTTCCACCAATTGCAAGTCCATCACCATCTCCACCAACAACTATAACCTTTTTGTCAGGATTTGCTAATTTAATTCCTGTAGCATAAGGTAAAGTTCTACCATGAGTTGTATGAACTGTATTACAGTTGATATATGAAGAGAATCTTCCAGAACATCCGATTCCTGAAACAACACAAACATCATCCATATTCCAACCAATTTTTTCAATGGCTCTAATTACAGATTTTAAAATAACTCCATCACCACATCCCCAACACCATAGTGTTGGCATTTTGTCTGTTCTTAAATATTCATCATAATTAAAAGCCATAATTACATTCCTTTCACTTTTTCAATAATTTCTAGTGGAGATAAAGGTCTACCATTTACTTTGAATAATGTATCAAAATCAGATCTTCCACTTACTCTTTGCACTTCACCTGCAAATTGTCCCATATTTAATTCAGTAACTAATACTTTTTTAAATCTTGTCATTAATTCTTTAATTCTTTTTGCTGGACTTGGCCAAATTGTTAATGGTCTGAACATACCAACTTTGATACCTTCTTTTCTCATTCTATTGATAGCTTCAGTTACACCTAATGAAACAGAACCATAAGCAATAATCATAATATCAGCATCTTCTAACATATATTCTTCATTTAATTCTAATTCATCTAAGTGAGCATCAACTTTATTGAATAATCTTTTCATTAAAGCATCACACATATCAGCATCTTCAGTAGGATGCCCTGTTGGTCCATGATGAAGTCCTGTAAAGTGGTATCTATAACCCTCAAACATTGGATTTAAGATAGCCGCTTCATCAGCACCTACACCATAAGGTTTATAATCTTTTTTATCACCTGTAAATTTTCTTCTTGAAATTTTACCAGCTTGTACTTCTTCTAAATCAGGAATAATAGCTTTTCCACTCATATGACCAATTGTTTCATCTAATAAAATAAATACTGGTTGCATAAATCTATCAGCTAAGTTAAAAGCTCTTACTGTTTCTGTATAACACTCTTTTAAGTTACCAGGAACTAAAGTAATTGATCTAACATCCCCGTGAGTTGGGTTTTTTGCTTGTAGTAAGTCACCTTGTGCAACTCTTGTTGGAAGACCAGTTGATGGACCACCTCTCATTACATTTACAACAACTAAAGGAACTTCTGAAATATATCCAACTCCTAAGTTTTCTGCTTTTAAAGAAATACCAGGTCCAGATGTTGCAGTCATTGATCTTTTTCCAGACATTGCAGCACCAATTGCTGTACAAATACCTGCGATTTCATCTTCCATTTGGATACATGCTTGTCCTCTAGCTGGTAATGCTGAAGAAAGAACATGCATTATTTCACTTGAAGGAGTAATAGGGTATCCACCAAAAAACTCAACATCTGCGTCAAGTGCAGCTTTTGCTGCTAATTCATTTCCTGTTGAAATTAGTTCTCTTGCCATTAATTCTCCTTACGCCTCTAGTTCTCTATAATTATTTTTTATAACCGCTTCTTTTCTTTCTTTTGCATCTTCTGTAAGTTTTGCAAATTTGAACTCTTTTTTATCAGCAACATAAATTGCAAAATCAGGACATGCTAATTCGCAATCCATACAACCAATACATGATTCAGGATGAACAACCTTAATCATTGAACCTAAAGTAGAATGAACTTCTTGTCTCATAGCAAGTACACCAGCTGGACATACTGAAACACATTTGTCACATGCTTTGCATCTAGCTTCATTAACCCAAACGGGTGTATTTGCAGGAGCTTCCATATTAGACATAATTTCTCCTTAAATTATTTTAATATCAATACTTGACTTAACTCAATATATTATCGTCAAATAATAGCCTATAATAAACTCAAAGAATGTTTTATCTTTGGAATTTATAAGTTGAATTTATCTCTTGTTACATTTTGCAAC
>JAIELU010000257.1 GCA_019752775.1 Campylobacterales bacterium
ATTTGATCTTCTATATTTCCATTTATACAAAAAAAGTTTTCTTCAATTAAAGCTGGAAAATGTTTTTTTAATACTTTAAACCCCTTCTTTTTAGTAAGTTCTTTGTCTAGTTTTTCTTGAAGTAATTGATTTTTTATTACATGAATTATATAAAATTCATTTTCTTTATTTTTGATATATTTCAAAATATTTTCAATAGTTTTAAAACTTTTTTGTGAAAAATCCGTTGCAAATAATATTTTATTTTTGCTCATATTATCTTCCTTATTTAAATATAATTTATTTTAGCATAAGATTTTGTATATTGATACTGTTTCTTATTATTAAAGCACTTTAAGATTTTTTTGATATAATCGCGGTATTTAGGAAATTTTAAAAAAGGAATTTAATGGAATCTATTGAATTATATTTATTAATAGCAGGATTTTTAATATTGCTTAGTGTAATAACAAGCAAATTATCAAGTAGATTTGGTATACCTTCATTATTTATTTTTTTGGCACTTGGAATGCTTGCAGGTTCTGATGGAATTTTAGGAATACATTTTGACAATGTTGAAATTGCACAAAATATTGGAACTTTAGCTCTTATTTTTATTTTATTTGGAGGTGGTTTAGATACTGCTTGGAAAGCTGTAAGACCTGTATTAAAAGATGGTTTAATACTTGCTACTTTAGGAGTTTTATTAACAGCTTTTATTGTTGCTTTATGTGTATATTATATATTAGATTTTACTTTTTTAGAATCTTTATTATTAAGTGCAATTATATCTTCAACAGATGCAGCAGCAGTTTTTGCAATATTAAGATCAAAAGGTATTTTACTTAAGAAAAAACTTACTCCTTTATTAGAGTTAGAATCAGGAAGTAATGACCCTATGGCGATTTTTCTAACAATTGCTATTTTACAAATTTTATTGTTGCCTGAAAGTCCTTCTATGGTAGAGTGGATTTTTAAATTTTTCTTACAATTTCTTATAGGTGGAGCTTTAGGTTTTACTTTTGGATTTTTATTACCAATAATATTAAATAGATTACATTTAAATTATTATGGACTTTACCCTGTATTTACAATTGGTTGGATTTTATTTCTTTTTGCAGCTTCATCAATGCTTGGAGGAAATGGCTTCTTAGCCGTTTATTTAGCAGGAATTGTTGCAAATACAAAAGAGTTTGTACATAAAAAGAATTTAATTGGTTTTCATGATGGTTTATCATGGATTATGCAAATTGCAGTTTTCTTAGCTTTAGGACTTCTTGTTTTTCCATCACAACTTCCTGATGTGGCAATTCAAGGATTAATTATTTCTTTATGGCTTATGTTTGTTGCAAGACCAGCAGGAGTTTTTTTATGTACTATGTTTGGTTCCCATACAATAAAAGATAGAATATTTATCTCTTGGGTTGGATTAAGAGGTGCTGTACCTATTATATTGGCTACTTATCCATATTCATCAAATTTTGAACATTCAAATTTAATTTTTAATATAGTATTTTTTATTGTGTTATTTTCAATATTAATTCAAGGAACAACTCTTCCTTTAATGGCAAAATGGTTAAATGTTGAATTAAAAACAAAAGAATCAAAAGATGATAATGAAGAGGTTGTTGCATCTCCATTGTTTTATCATACTTTAAAACAATTTTATATTGAGGTCAACTCTCCAGTTATTGGAAAAAGTATAGTAGAACTAAATCTTCCTCAAAATTTTTTAATCCTTTTACTAAAAAGAGATAAGGATTATCTAAAACCAACAGGTTCAACAATTCTTTTGGAAAATGATATGTTATTAATTCAATGTACAAGTGAAAGTAGTTATAAAAAGGTTTTAAAAAGATTTAACTCTTTTTAAAACTCTTCTTCCTCTTCTGAATCTGTTTCACAACAATAGATACATTTTTCATCAAAATATGAGTATTCATCATAACAATAAAATTTATGGCAACTTTCACATTTAAAACAATCATATTTTTTTGATAATATTTGTTCTAACTCTTCTTCTTTTATATTATTAGTTTTTGCATATTCTTCAAAAATTGCAATTACATTTTCGTTTTCGTCGTTTTTTAACTCTTTTGCTAAATCTTCTAAAGTTTCAAAATCCATCTTAATTGTCCTCTATATCTAAATTTTTTAATATTTTTTCTCTCATCTTAGCTATGTCTATAACTAATCTCTCTTTTACTTCACTCGAGAATGGGTTTTCTTTGAAAACTTGAATTAAAATCTTTTCAAATTCTACTTCATTTAGTTCTTTTGTTTCTACTATTAGTTTTAAAAATAGTACTTTTATTTTTTCGTATTGGTTCTCTTGCATAAATTAAGCCTTTGATAAAAATGAACGCGTATTATGTCAAAAAATATTATAGAAAAAACTAAAAAAAAGGCTGTTATGTTATAATATATTATAATTTAAACAAACAAGGTCTTCAAAGAATGGTTAATCCAGAAATCAAAACACAAAAATTTATAATTAAGTATTTCACAGAAATAATGATAAAAGGCTCAACTGCAAAAAGACAGATGATTGCGCAGGTTTATAATAATCTTAACAATATCTTATCAAAAGTCTCAAGTGATATAAAACTAAAAAAGTTTTTTGACAAACTAGAAGTTGTATGCCCAATTGAAGTTGTGGTACAAGTTAGACAAAGATTACTGGATACTCCAGGAATTCAACAAATTCTTGAAGCAATACAGTTTGATAATATGCATACTTTAGATGATATAAAAGTAAAAGTAAATGAAACTTGCGCACATGAAATACAAGGTAAAAGTTTTGTAGTTAGATGTAAAAGAACAGGAACACAAGAGTTCAAATCACCACAAATAGAACAAACTGTTGGTGGATATATGTTAGCAATGAATGACACAAAAGGTGTTGCTTTAAAAAATGCAGAAGTTACTGTTAACATAGAACTTGATTTTGCTCAATTAAATATAATTACACATAAACATATGGGAATGGGTGGATTTCCACTAGGAACGCAAGGAACTATTCTTTCACTTATGTCAGGTGGATTTGATTCAACTGTGGCTTCATATTTAAGTATGAAAAGAGGAATGAAAACTCATTTTATTTTTTTTAATCTTGGTGGACTTGCACATGAAATTGGTGTAAAACAAGTGGCTTATTATTTATGGAATAAATTTGGAAGTTCTCATAGAGTTCAGTTTATTACAATTCCTTTTGAGGATGTTGTAACTGAAATATTCAAAAGTGTTAGTGAACCTTATATGGGAGTTATGTTAAAAAGACTTATGTTAATAGCTTCTGAAAAAGTAGCTGATTCTATGAGTATTGATGCACTTATAACAGGTGAAAGTGTAGCTCAGGTTTCAAGTCAAACTTTAAGAAACTTAGCTTTAATTGACCAATCTACAAGTAAACTTGTATTAAGACCACTTTGTATGATGAGTAAACCTGATATTATTGATATTGCAAATAAAATAGGAACAACACGATTTGCAGAAGCTATGCCTGAATATTGTGGTGTTATTTCAAAAAATCCAGTAACTCATGGAAATTTTGAAAGAATTGCAAATGAAGCTAGAAGATTTGATTATACGGTTTTAGATGAAGCTGTTAAAAATTCTATTTTTGTAAATGTAGATGAAATTGATCAAGATATTAGTGAAATTGGTCAAATGGAAATTATAAGTGATTTAAGTAGTGGTGAGTACACAGTTATTGATATTAGACAAAGTGATGATTGTATAGAAACTTCATGTGAAACATTGAAAATTCCATTTTACAAACTAAAAAGTGAATTCAAAAAACTTCCACAAGATAAACAATATCTATTTTATTGTGAAAAAGGAATTTTAAGTCAGCTTCATGCTCAGTTTTTAAGAGATGCAGAAAATTATACAAATATCAAAGTTTATAGACCATAAGGAAAAAGAATGAAAAGAAGTATTTTAATTATTGTTGTATTTTTAGCAATCATAGCCGCTACACTTTTTGGCTATCAAAATAAAATAAACAGTGAAATTAATAGTAAAATTGAAGAGTTTAACAATAATGGGTTTATTGTTAAATATGAACAAACAACAAATTATATTAATACAAGTGCAAAAGGTGAACTTGAAATTGCAAATCCTGATAAAGTAGCTTCTTGGCTTTTAAGTAATATAAAAGATGAAGAGTTAAAAAAAGCTATTGAGGAGCAATACATTTTTCTTGCACCAAATGATAAAGAGCTTTTCTTTTCGGGTGTAAAGTTTGATTATGATTTTGTTTTTGAAAACTTTA
>JAIELU010000007.1 GCA_019752775.1 Campylobacterales bacterium
TTGAGACAAGTAGAGAAAGCAACGAAACACCAATGATTGCAGAGACGCAGACGGGCTTTCTAATTTTGAAAAATTATTTTGACGCCATTTTTTGTTGCCTAACCATAGTGAAGTGTAAAATGAAATATTTCAATGGCTAAATTTTGAAGAGTCTTTAAATCTTCCAGAAGATGTGTTAGAGCATACAAAAGAAGAAGTAGCAGATGTGGCTATTTATCTTCTTAGACTTTGTATGAAGCTAGATATAAATCTTGAAGATGCAATTATGAATAAGATGACTAAAAATGAAAAAAAATATCCAGTTGAAACATCTCAAGGTGGAAGTAAAAAATATTCTAAGAGTAGAGAAAATAAATGACAAAAACAATAACACTAGCACATGGAAATGGTGGAGCTGAAAACAATGAGCTTATTACTAAGGTTTTCTATAAAGCCTTTAAAAATGACATATTAAGTAAGAGTGAAGATGCAGCAGTTATCCAAGATGGTACTTTAGCTTTTAGTACAGATTCATTTACTGTTAGCCCTTTGTTTTTTAATGGAGCAAATATTGGAAAACTAGCTGTTTGTGGAACTTGTAATGATTTAGCAATGATGGGTGCAAAGCCAAAATATCTTACTTGTTCTGTTATCATAGAAGAGGGTTTTGAAATACGAGAGCTTGAAAAGATTGTTAAAAGTATGAAAGACGAGCTTGAAGTAAATGGAGCAATTGTTGTAAGTGGAGATACAAAGGTAGTTCCAAAGGGTGCTGTTGATAAAATCTTTATAAATACTACGGGAATAGGAGAGATATTATATAAAGGTATTAGCTCAAATAATATCACTGAAAATGACCTAATACTTGTAAGTAGGGATATTGGAGCTCATGGTGCTACTATTTTTGCAGCACGTGAAGGAATGGATTTAGAAACATCTCTTAAAAGTGATTGTGCTTCACTGTATCCCCAAGTAAAAGCGCTTATTGATTCAGGTATTAAGATTACTGCATTAAGAGATGCCACAAGAGGTGGAGTTAGTGCTGTATTAAACGAGTGGGCGAAACAATCTGATATTTGTATAGAAATAGAAGAAGAAAAAATACCTGTTTGTGATGAGGTAAAAGGTATTTGTGAAATCCTAGGTTTTGATGCTATGAGTTTAGCAAATGAAGGTACTTTTGTTCTTGCAATTCCAAAAGACGATGCTTTGAAAGCATTAGAAGTTTTACAGACATTTGAGTATTCAAAAACAGCTTCAATCATAGGAAAAGTAACACAACAATACGAACAAAGAGTAATACTAAATAGCCAATGGGGAACTAAAAGATTTTTAGATATTCCAACTGGTGAGTTATTACCAAGAATTTGTTAATAAAATATCTATGAAAATACTTCTTATCATCTCATCTTTTAATAGTTTATCTCAAAGTGTGTATTGTAAACTTAAAGTGGAGCATAAGGTATATATAAAGTTTGCCATATCAAAAGAGCTAATGATAGAAGCTGTGGAAGAGATAAAACCTGATATTGTTTTTTGTCCATTTTTAAAGCAGTTTATTCCAAGCAAAATATATGAAAACTATCCTACTTTTGTATTACATCCAGGAATTATAGGAGATAGAGGTCATAACTCTTTGGATAATGCCATAAATGATGAAGTAAAACAATGGGGCGTAGTAATACTAAAAGCAAATGAAGTTTTAGATGGTGGAGATATATATGCCCAAGTAAATTTTCCTATGAGAGAAACTAGTAAAGCATCACTATATAGAAATGAAGTAACCCTTGCATCTTTAAAAGCTATGGAAAAGTTCTTAAAAAACTATGAAAATAAAAATTTTATACCAATAAAACAAATACTAAATCCAGTACATAAAAATCTAAGCCAAGAAAATAGAAAAATAGATTGGCAAAAAGACAATACAAAAGAGATTATAAAAAAAATAAATATGTCAGATTCATATCCTGGGGTATTAGATGAACTTTTAGAAGTAAAGTGTTATTTATTTAGTGCTTTTATTGAAGATACTTTAAGAGGTAAAGCAAAAGAGATATTAGCCAAAAGAGATGGAGCTATTTGTTTAGGAACTATCGATGGAGCTATTTGGATATCTCAAATTCAAGAGTTAGGCTCTTTTAAACTTCCTGCAACTTATGTATTAAAACATAAGATAAAAGGAGTGGAAGAAAAAAGAATACCATTAGTAATAGAAGATGATAGGAAAAGCTTTTATGAGTTAAGAGTACATAGACAAGATGAAATTGCATATTTATATTTTAACTTTCATAATGGCGCTATGACATCAGCTCAATGTATAAAACTAAAATATGCAATAGAGTATTTAAAAGAAGAGTGCAAAGTTTTAGTTTTAATGGGTGGAGATGATTTCTTTTCAAATGGAATACACTTAAATATACTTGAAGATAGTAAAAAGCAGGGTGAAGATGGTTGGAGCAATATAAACGCTATGAATGAAGCTGTAAAAGCAGTATTTGAGTGTGAGGAGATTATAACTGTTGCCTCATTTGCTAAAAACTCAGGAGCTGGTGGAGTTTTTTTAGGACTTGCTTGTGATTTTGCTCTTTCAAAAGAGGGCGTTATTTTTAATCCACATTATAAAACTATGGGTTTAAGTGGAAGTGAATATCACACTTATTCTTTACCAAAAAGAGTGGGAGTTCAAAAAGCAGAAGAGTTACTAAAAAATTGCTTACCAATAAACTCAAACTATGCAAAAAAAATAAATATGATTGATGAGGTATTTCCCTATGAAGAATATGAATCAAAATTAGAAGAGTTTTGTCAAAATTTACTTGATGATGATTTTTATGAAAATTTTATAGATAAGAAAAAAGATGATTTAGAAGAAAACATTTCATATATACAAAACTGTAAAGAAAAAGAACTTCAAATTATGTATGATGAATTTTGGGATGAATCGAGCTCTTTTCATCGTTTGCGATATGACTTCGTACATAAAATAAAACCAATAAATACACCAAAAAGATTAAAGGATATAAATGCATGAATATTCAATAGTTCAATCTCTACTAGAAAGCTGTGAAGAACACGCAAGAACTAATAATGCAAAAGAAGTTACAAAAGTTATAATAAAAATTGGAGTTTTAAGTGGAGTAGAACCTGATTTACTTCAAACTGCCTTTGATACTTTTAAAGAAAAAACCGTCTGTCATAATGCTTTGTTTATTATAAATGTTCAAAAAATTGTCATTGAGTGTTTTGATTGTAATACAATTTCAACTTTGGAAAAACATGAGTTTTGTTGTTTAAAATGTGAAAGTGTAAATATAAAAGTAACAGATGGTGAAGATATGTATCTTATGAGTTTAGAATTGGAATAAAAATTATTTATTAAAAAGTAGACTTAAAAGTATTCATTTTCTCTAAACTTATGATATTATTTTTCATATATAAGCTAGTTTAAGGCTTTCAAATGAAAAAAATAACTTTAGAGCGATTACTTTATAAAAATTATTTGAAAACTTCTTTAATATCGATATTTTTGATTGAGTTGTTTTTGGTATTTTTTTATTTTATAATCCACAAGAATATGATAAATAAAAGTTCTGAATTTTTATTAAATAATGTTGAAAGTACAATCTCTTTAATTATTGAAAATCATTCTGAAATTATAAAAGAAGAGTCTACAAAAAGCCAATCTTTAGACCAGTTACTTAAACACTTTATTAAAATGAAATTACCCTATGATGCAAAACTTCTTATTATTGATAGTCAAGGAGAAATGTTATATGTGGATGAAAATTTAAAAGAATTATTAGGTATTTCTACTAATGAACTAAATGTTTTAAATCATCAAAATCTAAAAATAGTGAATTATTTTAAAGAGATTATAAAAGAAAAAAATCGTAATAAAATCGTATTAAATGAAAAAAATTATCTTTTGTTTTCAAAAAAAATTCAAATAAATTCTTTATATGTTGTAGCTTTTATTGAAGAAGATAATATTATAAATAAAATTAATGATTTGCAAAAATATAACGATAAATTGGCTTATATGGTTATATCTTCAGTATTAATTTTTTATATTATGTTTTTCTTTTATCTATCTTTTAAAGCAAAAGAGTTTGTAGATAAAATAAATGCACCTTTATTAAATATAGTAGAAATTACAAAAAATTTAGGAATAAAAAAAGACATAAAAAATCTTGGGACGCTGTCTCTTTAAGCTCTTAATATCATTTTCTGGTGAAACCACTCTGTTTCTTGATGTTCTAGCTTATATCTGGCAG
>JAIELU010000024.1 GCA_019752775.1 Campylobacterales bacterium
TCTAATATTTCTTCTTTTGTTAAGACATTTTCAAGTCTAATTGCAAGTAGGGCTTCTTTTACTTTTCTTAGTAATTTTTTTTCTCTAGTCAAAATTAACATTTTAATTAATTGTTGAGTTAGTGTACTTGCTCCCTCAACAAATCCCCCTGCTTGAATATCTTTTATTATTGCTCTACTTATTGCATCAGGGTTAATTCCATGATGTTCAAAAAATTGAGTATCTTCAATAGCAACTAATCCTTCAATAATTCTTGCGGGAATATCATCATATTTTACATATTCTCTATTTTCTTCTTTAAAAGTATTGGCAATTAATTTTCCATCTTTATCAAAAAATTGGGTACTTTGTTTTGGTGTGTAGTTCACAACTACATCAATGTCATGTTTAATTTCATCATATAAATTATATAGCCAACCAGCTACCATTAATCCTAAGATAATAAATAAACCAAAAATATATTTCATCATACTATGTCCTAAAAATTTTATTTTTAAATGTTGAGTTAATTAATCTTTTTGTGTAATCTTCTTTGGGCGTTGATAAAATATCATTTGTTAATCCTTTTTCAATTATTTCTCCATCTTTTAAGATAATTATATCTTTACAAATAGTTTTAATTGAATTTATGTCGTGAGTTACAAATAAAATTAATATATTCAATCTATCTTTAATCTCATTAATTAAATCTATAATATTGTTTTTATTTTCTTCATCTAATGCTGTAGTTGGTTCATCTAGTAATAACAATTTTACATCACGACTTAATGCAATTGCAATAACAACCCTTTGAATTTGTCCACCACTTAATTGTGAGGGAAATTTTTTTAATACGCTTTTATCAAGACTTACTAAATTTAATACTTCTTCTTTTCTTTCATCACTACAAAAAAATTGATTTTTAATTCTTGTCATTGTTGACAGTGATGTAAATGGGTTTTGTGGAATAAAACCAATTGAGTCATAATTTAATTCAAAATTAGAATTAATATCTTTTTTTACTTCCAAAGAAGAAGGAAGTAAATTTAATAATGCTTTTAAAGTTAATGATTTTCCACTTCCACTTTCACCAATTAAAGCAGTAGAGTTTGTTATATTAAAAGATATGTCTACTAACTTTTTTTTATTGGTTTTAATTTCTAATTTATTTATATTAATATTTAACACATTTCTTCTTTATATTAATGGTTCATCCATCTCTTTTGGAATTTCTAAATTCATAAGCTTTAAAACAGTTGGAGCAATATTATTTAAACTTCCTGTTTTAACTTCCTTAACATCTTTTGCAATAATAAAACAATAAACATCACCAACAGTGTGGTTTGTTAAAGTATTTCCATCTTCATCTCTCATTTTCTCACAGTTTCCATGATCAGAGGTTAAAATTATATTGTAATTCTCTTTTTTTGCAATTTCAAGAATTAGTCCAAGTTCATAATCCACAGCTTCAACTGCTTTTACAGCTGCATCAAAAATACCAGTATGTCCAACCATATCACCATTTGCAAAATTAACAACTATAAAATCAGTTTGTTCTTTCATAGCAGTTCTAACAGCTGTTCCCACTTGTTGAGCTGACATTTCAGGTTGTAAATCATATGTTGCAACTGCAGGTGATGGAATTAAAACTCTAGTTTCATTTAATAAAGGTTCTTCAACTCCTCCATTAAAGAAAAATGTTACATGGGCATATTTTTCAGTTTCAGCTGTATGAAGTTGAGATAATCCTGCCTTTGAAATAACTTCTGCTAATGTATTAATTGGTGCATCTTTTGGAAATAATATATCAATAGGATTGTTTTTATCATATTGTGTCATAGTTGCTAGATTTAAAGAATCTTTGAAAGTAGGGAATTCTGTGAAGTCTTTATTTACAAATACAGATGAAATTTCTCTCATTCTGTCACTTCTAAAATTGCAAAAGATTATTCCATCATTCTGCTTTAGTCCTTCATATTTATGAAAAGCTGTAGGAGTAATAAACTCATCAAAAATTTGATTTTTATATGAATTATCAATATAAGTTAAAACATCAGTTGATGTTGAAGGTTGGGCAAAAGTAATTGCATCATAACCTTTTTTTACTCTGTCCCATCTATTGTCTCTATCCATTGTGGAATATCTTCCAGAAATAGTTGCAATTTTAATATCTTCATCACAGATGTTAAGAATCTGATTAATATAAATTTTTGCACAATCAGGAGCAACATCTCTTCCATCAGTAATTATATGGATAAAAACTTTTTTATTAGAATTTTTTGCAATTTTTGCCATAGCAATTATATGATCAATGTGTGAATGAACTCCTCCATCACTTAAAAGTCCAATTAGATGAATATTATTAGATTTATTTAAAATATTTTTAAAAATTGTATTATCTTTTAACGTATCATTCTCAATTGCAATATTAATTTTTACTAAGTCTTGATATAAGATTCTTCCACTTCCAATAGTCATGTGTCCCACTTCACTATTCCCCATCTGCCCATCGGGAAGACCCACAAATTTTCCATAAGTATGAATTAATGAATAAGGAGCATTTTTGAATAAATAATCGTATGTTGGTTTTTTTGCACTTGCAAAAGCATTAAATTTTTCTGATGAGTTATGCCCGATACCATCTGTTATTATAAGTAACGTTTTATTTGTCATGGTTTAAACCTTTTAAAAAGTATAATATATTATAATCGCGCAATTATATCAAAATCAAGGTTTAAGTTTGTTTTATTGGTTATATAGACATCTAGAGATTAATATCTTTCAATATATTTCAGTGCGAGCTGGAATTAGTTTTTTTATTGCTTTTGTTTTAACAATGTATTTAATGCCAAAATTTATAAAATGGGCAAAAGCAAAGAAAGCTTCTCAACCAATTTATGAACACGCACCTCAATCTCATCAAGCAAAAGCTGGTACTCCAACTATGGGTGGGATAGTTTTTATTATTGCAACAATTATTGCAACACTATTAACTGCAAAATTAAGTAACATTTATGTGGTTGGAGGTTTATTAACCTTAATACTATTTTCTTTTATTGGAATGCAAGATGACTATTCAAAAATTTCAAAAGAAAAAAATTCAGCTGGTTTAAGTGCCAAAGCAAAACTATTACTTCAGTTTATTTGTGCATTTATAATAGGTTTTATCCTATATTATTTTTCTCATACAACAGAATTGTATACACCTTTTTATAAACTTCCTTTATTTGACATGGGAGTATTTTCAATTATCTTGTGGATGATGGTTATTGTTGCTTCTTCAAATGCTGTAAACTTAACTGATGGATTAGATGGTTTAGCAACAGTTCCTTCTATAATGGCATTTGTTTCTCTGTCTATTCTAGTATATGTTACTGGACATGCAATTTTTTCTTCATATTTATTATTACCAAATATTCAAATTGTAGGAGAATTAGCGGTAATGGGTAGCGCAATCTGCGGAGCATTAATCGCATTTTTGTGGTTTAATTCTCATCCTGCGGAAGTTTTTATGGGAGATTCAGGTTCTCTTCCTTTGGGTGCATTTATGGGATATATGGCAATTGTCGCAAAATCAGAATTACTTTTATTAGCAATCGGATTTATATTCGTATTAGAAACTGTATCTGTAATATTACAGGTTGGTTCATATAAGCTAAGACAAAAAAGAGTTTTTTTAATGGCACCAATCCATCACCATTTTGAACAAAAAGGTTGGAAAGAAAATAAAATAATTGTTAGATTTTGGATAATTTCATTTATGACAAACTTAATTGCACTACTTAGTTTAAAAATAAGATAAAGAATAAATAATGATTATAAATAATGAAAAAATAAGAATTTTAGGGAAAGGCATAACCGCATTTGCTTTAAAAGACAAGTTTCCAAACTCAATACTTTATGATGATAATGATTTTAGTGAATATGATTTAACCTCAAATGAATATACCGTGGTAAGTCCTGGAATCCCACCTTATAATAAGATGGTTTTAAATTCTAAAAATTTAATTAGTGATTATGATTCCTCAGATTTCATTTGGTCAATATCTCAAGATAACTATTGTAGTGTTGTTGGCTATTTCTCTTTCGTCAGTTACAAATGCAAAGAGTAGTAAAGCCATTAGTTCAACCATGGTAAACGAAGATTCGGTTTATGCTGTAGTAGAAAAAATGCCACAATTTCCAGGTGGCGACGCTGCCCGTGTCGAATTTATTAAGCAACATCTTCAATATCCCGATGAAGCTCA
>JAIELU010000243.1 GCA_019752775.1 Campylobacterales bacterium
CATTGAATCATTTACAAACTCTTTTACATCTTTATCTTTTAACTCTTTTAATAAATATGAAGTTTGTATATCTTGAACAAGTGCGGATAATTCAACCAACGGTTCATTCCATTGATGTGCAATTGCAGCAATCATATCACCCATTTCTGCTAGTTTACTTTGTTGGATTAAAAACTGTTTTTGTTGGATTCTTTCAGTTATATCATCCATAATACAAACAATTCCACCAACACTTCCATCTATATTTTTATAAACTGCTTTATTTAGAATAATATGTTTCATCTCATTTGAAGCTGTATAAAAAGTAAATTCAGAAGTGCTTGTACTAAATGTATTAAGTAATTCTTGATCAATTAAAGTATTTTTAGTGGCAATTGGAAGAGGGAAAAAATCAAAAGCAGTTTTTCCTATTACTTCATCTCTTGAACAATTAACTAAAGAGGCAAAACTTGTGTTACAACCCAAAAATTTTCCCTCAACATTTTTGTAATAAATTGGGTTTGGAATGGTATCCAGTAATACTTTATCAAATTCTATTCTATTTGAAAGTTCCTGTTCTAGTTTTTCTCTTCTTTGAATATTTGCTTTTAAAATTACAACTATGATACTTAATAGTGCAATTATAATTATTGTTATGATAAAAAACTTCGTATGTTCTTTATAAATTGATGTGGGTTCATTAATAATTATAGGATTTTCAACATACTTATAAACATCTAAATTAAATCTTTTTAGTTCATTATAATTAAACATATAAAGGTTTGGAGATTTTTCTAAAATAGGAATATCTTTTATATTTTTACCATATAAAATTTCAAGAGCCATTTTAGATACTGTTTCACCTTGTGCAACGGCAGAAGTTAATAAACCTCCTACCATCCCACTATTTAAGTAAAAATCCCAAAGTCCATAAATAGGCACTTGGCTAACTTTTTTTACTTCTTCAAAACTTTGTTTATAGGTGAAATATTGTCCAGTTGTATCTTTAAATAAGAGTACAAATAAAATTGCACTATTTGCTTTTTCAAGATTTGAAACTTTTGTTTTTAAATCACTTATATCAAGATTATCTGTATATTCAATAGTAAATTTATTTTTGTATTTTTCAATGATTTTTGCTAAATCTTTTTTTACAGCATATCCAGTGGTTGAAGTATCATTTATAATTAAAAGATTTTTCAAGTTAGGATGTAATCTTGAGATTAATTCAAAATTTTTTTCTATATCAACTTCTTCGGCAACTCCTGAGATATTTTTAAAAGTTAATTTATCTAACATGTTTTTGTCATAATTATTTATTCCACAAAATAATACAGGTATATCTTTAAATAAATAATCATAGTATTGTTCTATAAAATCAAAAGCATTATTGTCACTAATAATAATTAAATCAAATGTTCTATTCTCAAATTGTTGTTTATAAAGTTTTGCAAGATTTTCTATATATGAAGGTTCGTCAATCCTTTTTGTATCCATATAAACGGTAGTTAATTCAATGTTTTTATCAGAAGAAAAGTTCTTTTCTATGGTTTTTGAAATATCATCAGTCCAAATATATCCTTTATGATATGAATGAATTAATAATACTTCTTTTAGTTCATTTGCTTGTAAGAAATTAAAAAAAAGTATGCTAAATAGTAAAAAATATTTCATTATTATCCCCTATTTAGCAATTATATCAAGATTTTATGAAAATCACGTATCCTGATTTTGGACCATGTGCTCCAATAACTAAAGATTGTTCAATGTCTGCTGTTTTAGATGGACCTGAAATAAATACACCATAACCAGCATCTTCAAAATCAATTCTTTCATAAGCTTCATGCATATTGTTTAAAAGTTCATTTTCTTCAATTACAATTATGATATTTTGTGCAATAAAATATAAAGCTCTATGTCTATTATTTTCATTTTTCATCCAAATAGCGCCATTTTCAGCAACCGCAAAATTCCCTTTTACAACAGCTAAATCGATATTACTTAAATCGTGTGCATCATCAAAATCATTTGCATTAAAATTACCAACTGAACAAAAATCAACATCACTTGCTATTTGTTTTTCATCTGGATAAAGAGCTTTTATTGTGTCATCAAGTTTGTCTCTTTCAATTACTAAAGCTTTGCCACCTACACTTTCAATCATTGTAGAAAAAGTTTCAAATTTATTTTCAAATTTGATACCAAAATTTTCATAGCTTGGAAGTTTTACACTTTTTACAAGATTATTATCTTTTATATTTTTTAATATTTTTTCTTTACTAGTCATCTAATTCTCCATCTCTAAACATTTCTTTGAAACTTTTTGGAGGCATAATAGGTAAATCCCTTTGTTTTCCCCAAACATTTGCTTTGTTATATAAAATAGAATTTGGAAGTTTTGGCACAATAAATCTAGCCATTTTTCCTGCAAATTCAAATAAAGTTGGTTTACTCATTAACCAAGCGGTTACCTTCATTGCCATTTTCTTTTTAGGGTCAATCAAATTTGCATTTGCTAAATCTTGTCTTAAACTATAAAGTTGTGAATCTAAATCAATTTTTACAGGACAAACATTTGTACATGAACCACATAAAGTACAAGCAAATGGTAAAGAGTTGTGTTTTTCTGGCTCTTTTTTTGAACCTAAAATTGAACCAATTGGTCCTGGAATTACATATTCATAAGAGTGACCACCACTTCTTCTATAAACTGGACAAGTATTCATACAAGCACCACATCTAATACAATTTAAAGCTTTTTTATTTTTCTCAGAAGCTAAAAATTGACTTCTATTATTATCAACAATAATAATATGCATTTCACCATCTTCAACAGGAGCATGAAAGTGCGAAGTATAAGAAGTAATTGGTTGCCCTGTTGCACTTCTTGCTAGTAGCCGTGTAAATACAGATAAATCTTCAAGTCTTGGAATAACTTTTTCTATTCCCATTGAAGCAATATGAAGTTTTGGAACACTAGCCCCCATATCTGCATTTCCCTCATTTGTACAAACTACAACTCCTCCAGTACTTGCAATTGCAAAATTTACTCCTGTAAGTCCTGCTTGTGCTGTTAAGAAATCTTCTCTTAAAGCAGCCCTTGCAGCCCTTGTAAGATAAGTTGGGTCATAGTTTCCTTTTTCAGTTCCTAAGTGTTCCACAAAAGTATCAGAAACATCAGATTTTTTTAGATGAATTGCCGGAAGAACTATATGTGATGGTGGTTCGTTTCTTAATTGAACAATTCGCTCCCCTAAATCTGTATCAATAACTTCAATTCCAAGATTTTCTAAATATGGATTTAAATGACACTCTTCTGTTAACATTGATTTTGATTTTACAAGTTTTGTAACATTATGTTCTTTTAATATTTTTGCAACAATTTGATTATGCTCAAGTGCATCAAATGCAAAATGAACTTTTATACCTTTTTTTGTAGCATTTTCTTCAAATTGTAAAAGATAAGTATCAAGATTTGCCATTGTATGAGTTTTTATTTGATTTGCAAATTCTCTTAATTGTTCCCATTCAGGAATTGATTTACTAGCTTTATCTCTTTTTTCTCTTACAAACCAAAGTGCTTGGTCATGCCAATGCATTCTCTCATCATTAGCTACAAATTTACTCGCATTAACGCTATGGCTACTCATGGTTTAACTCCTGCAAGGATTTCAACAATATGCATTACTTTTATAGGATTTTTATCTCTATTTATAATTCCATCCATATGCATTAAACATGACATATCAGCGCCTGTCATTATCTCAGCATTTGAATCTAAATGATCTTTAATTCTATCTTTTCCCATAGCAACTGAAATTGCCTCTTCTTGAACACTAAATGTTCCACCAAATCCACAACATTCATCTTCTCTTCTTAAAGTTATAAGTTCAATATCAGATATTGTATTTAAAAGATTTTTTAATTTTGAATCATAAGGAATATTGAGTTCACTAGCCGTTGCTAGTTTTAAAACTCTATGTCCATGACATGAATTATGAAGCCCTACTTTGTGGGGAAATGAAACATTGAAATTTATATTTTCAACTTTAATAATATCATGGAAAAATTCACAAACTTCATAAATAGAAGCTTTTACTTTATTATAATCTTTATCATTGTCAAAAAATTCTGCATAATGCTCTTTTACCATAGCAACACATGAACCACTAGGTGCAACTATATAATCGAAGTCTTTAAATGTTTTTACAAATTCAATAGCTAG
>JAIELU010000119.1 GCA_019752775.1 Campylobacterales bacterium
TAATTACAAAAAAAGTAATGGAAGAACAACAAGCAACAACTTTAGTTGAAGCTTTAAGAAACACTCCTGGTATTACATTAAATCTTGGTGAAAATGGAAATACAAACTCTAAAGATAATATAAATATGAGAGGTTTTGATGCTCAAGGAAGTATTTACAAAGATGGAATTAGAGATTTAGCAAATTCAAGTAAAGATACATTTAACACAGAAGCTGTTGAAGTTACAAAAGGTGGAGTTGGAGCTGATAATGGAAGAGGTGTTTCATCTGGATATATAAATCAAGTTACAAAATCTGCTACAAATAAAGATCAAGTTGCAGGAACAGTTGGTTATAGTACAGCAGAAAATGCAAGATTAACAGCTGATTTAAATAAAAAATTAAATGAAACAACAGGCGTTAGATTAAATGTAATGAAACAAGATGGTGAAGTTGCTGGAAGGGACGAAGTTGAAATTGATAGAGCAGGAATTGCTGGTTCTATTGGATTTGGAATAGGAACGGCTACAAGAACAACTATTAATTATGAACATACAGAACAAGATGATGTTCCAGATGGTGGAATTCCAACAGTAGGATTAGAAGGAAGTGCACAAAAAGCTGATACTTCTAAATTTTATGGAAGCGTAAATGATTTTGAAGAAGCAAAAACTGATGCCTTTACTCTAAAATTTGAGCAAGATGTATCAGATAATACAATATTTACAAATACTGCAAGATATGCAAAAACAACACAAGAGATGTTATTAACTTCTCCATCTAATTTCTCAACTGCTACAAATACAGTAACAAGATCAATGCATGCAAGATGGCAAGAAAATGAGATATTAACAAATCAATCAAATTTTACAACAGAACTACAAACTGGTATGTTATTACATAAAATTAGTACAGGTATAGAATTAACAAAAGAAAATCAACTCACAAAAAATTATACTGCACAAACTGCACAAACTTCAAATCTATATAATCCAACAAATATTTCTTGGAATGATTTAACACTTTCTGGTCAAAAAAGTGATGGAGAAACTACAACAGTTGGTGCATACTTATTTGATTCAATAAATATTGGAGAAAAAGTTATCTTCACAGGTGGCGGTAGATTTGATAAATATGACACTACAAATGACGTAATTTCAGATACTTTAGTTCCTTCAACAATAGAAGATAAAGGACATTTAAATAGTTATAAAGCAGGTTTAGTTTATAAGCCAGTAGATAATGGAAGTGTATATATTTCAAGAGCAACAACACAATTACCTCCAGGTGGAGCAAACTTTACTTTAAGTGCAACAACTACAAATGCTAATAATCCAGATATGGAACCACAAAAATCAACTACTGATGAAGTAGGTACAAAATGGGATTTATTGGATAATAAATTATCTTTAACAACAGCTCTTTATAAAACAGTTGTGGAAAATGAAACTATGACTGAATCAGATGGAAGTACATCTCAAAATGGAGAAAAAGAGGTTAAAGGTATAGAAATCGGTGCAGTTGGTGAAATTACTGATAAATGGAGTGTAAGTACAGGTTTTGCAAAAATGAATACAGAATACACAAATTCTACATCAACAAATGAAGGTTTGAGTTTAAGATTCTCACCAGAGCATACAGCAACACTTTGGACAACGTATAAATTTACTCCAATATTTAATGTAGGAGTAGGGGCAAGATATATAGGAACACAAACTATTGCAACAAGTACAACTTCAACTCCTCCTGTTAGTAAGATTGAGGATTATACGGTTTATGATGCAATGGCTTCTTATAAATTTAATAAAAACTTAACTTATCAGTTAAATGTGTACAACTTAACTGATGAAGAGTATGTATCAAATGTAAATAATTCTGGAAGAAGATACACTCCAGGAGCTTCAAGAAGCAGTTTATTATCTTTAGCATATAAATTTTAATTAATTCAATCCTTAGGGATTGAATTATTATTTTATAAATTAAATTACCTATAATTTTATTTACAAAGTAATAAAAGGGAAAATATATGATATTACATATACCAAATGTTCTAAACCAGAATCAAATAAAAGAGTGTAGAGAGTTATTGAATAAAGCAGATTGGATTGATGGAAAATTAACAGCTGGAAGTCAAGCTATTAATGTAAAAAGTAATCTTCAATTAGCCGAAAATAATCCATTATTAAAATATTTAAGAGATTTAATAACACATGCTTTAAAAACAAATCCTTTATTTGTAAGCGCAACTTTACCAAATCATATAATTTCGCCTTTTGTAAATAGATATGAAAATGGTGCCTCTTATGGAAATCATGTGGATAACTCTATTTTATATGATGCAACCGTTGAAAAAAACTTTCGTACAGATGTTTCAAGTTCACTTTTTTTCACAGACCCAGATGAATATGAGGGTGGTGAAATGGTAATTGAAGATACTTTTGGAATACATGAAGTAAAACTTCCAGCAGGGGATTTGATACTTTATCCTTCAACTTCTTTACACAGAGTTGAACCAGTTACAAAGGGTGTGCGAATGGTTAGTTTCATGTGGACTCAAAGTATGATTAGAAGTGCTTGGAAAAGAAGCATTTTATTTGAACTTGATAATACAATTCAAAGTTTAAGGCTTAAATATGGAGAGACTCAAGAGGCTGTAAATTTATCTATTCATTATCATAAACTTATTCAAGAATGGGCAGAAATATAAAATATGCAAAATAGAGTTTTAGAGCCAAAATTAGATTTCATTCCACAAGAGTTAGTTTGTTTAAAAGATTATGAAAACTTCGCAAAATCAAGGCTTGATGATAATGCTTGGGCATATATTTCAGGTTTTGCAGCTGATGAAATTACAGCAAATGCAAATAAAAAAGCATTTGAAAATATCTCTTTATTAGGAAGAAGTTTAGAAGAGGTAAAAGGTGGACATACAAAATTAAACCTTTTTGGACAAGAGTATGATAATCCAATTATAATAGCCCCCGTAGCCTATCAGAAATTAGCTCACGATTTAGGTGAAATAGCAACTGCTCAAGCTTCAAAAGCAATGGGAAGTTGTATGGTTGTTAGTGGTTTTTCAAGTACAACTTTGGAAGAGATTAGCAATTATGCAGATAATTTATGGTTTCAACTTTATCTACAATATGATATGAAAGATAATCTATCTTTGATAAAAAAAGCTGAAGATTTAAATTATAAAGCTTTGGTAATTACAATTGATGCTCCAATTTCAGGAGTTAGAAACAAAGAGCAAAAAGCAGGATTTTATTTGCCAAATGGAATTGAAGCTGTAAATATAAAAGGTTTCAAACAAGCAAATATACAAATAAAAGATAATCAAAGTATGGTTTTTGATGGAATTATGGCAAGTTCTCCCACATGGAAAGATATAGAATTTATTCGAAAAAATACAAAATTACCACTTATTTTAAAAGGAATTACCCATCCATCTTATGCAAAAAAAGCCATAGAACTTGGAGTTGATGGAATAGTTGTTTCAAATCATGGAGGACGAGTTTTAGATACTTTAGTTTCAACGATGGATATTTTGCCAAAAATTGTTGAGGTAGTTGATAATAAAATCCCAATAATAATTGATGGTGGAATTACAAGAGGAACTGATATTTTAAAAGCCTTAGCCTATGGCGCAAGTGCTGTAATGATTGGAAAGCCAATTATGTATGCTTTGGCAACAGCTGGAGCTTTGGGAGTTGCCCATAGTTTAAAGATTTTAAAAGATGAATTAGAGGTTGCAATGGCTCTAACTGGATGTAAAACTTTAAAAGATATTAATAAAGATATTTTATTCTAATTAATAACAATTATCAGATTGTTAAAAAATCGTTAAAATTAATTTGTTAAGATTCTACTGAGAATAAAAAAGGATATAAATGTATAAAAATATTTGGTTTAAACTTCATTTGATTTTAGGTTTAAGTGCTGGTTTTATTTTACTTATAGTTGGATTTACAGGTTCAATGCTCTCTTTTGAAAAAGAGATATTAAGTGCTATTAATCAAGATACATACAAGGTTTCTGTTTTAGAACAAGGAAAACTCTCAACTAAAGAGTTATTAGAAAAATTTCAAGAACAAAAACCACAAGCAAAAATTAATTCATTACCAACACGCTCTTATGATTTTGGGGTTGAATATAATAATCAAAGATGGATATTAGAATATGATGGATCACAACATTTTAAATATAATAAATTTTTTC
>JAIELU010000030.1 GCA_019752775.1 Campylobacterales bacterium
CTAAAATTAAATGTTGGAAGATTACTTTTTTTAAGATTACTTACAGCAAAAGTTATTTTAAAATCTGCCCTAGAGAGAAAAGAATCTCTTGGGGCACACTATATTAAGGAGAATTGATGTTTAAAGTTATAATTACTTTATTATTGGGTACTTTATCATTATTTGCAAGTTCAGCAAGTGATGTGGAAATCCCTAATTTAACAATGACATGGGTCGGATTTGCAACTATTATTATATTTGTTATTGGTTATTATTTTGTTGCAGCTGAAGAAAAATATGCAATAGATAAGGCAAAACCTGCGTTATTTATTGGTACATTTATGTTTATTTTAGTTGCTATTTATTATGTATTAAATGGTTTAAATATGGAGTTGGTTCATATAGAAGCAAACCATTTAATCTTAGAAATAGCTGGAATTTTCTTCTTTTTATTCGTTGCTATGACTTATATAGAATCATTGCTTCATATGGGAGTTTTTGATAGATTAAAATTTAATTTAATCTCTAAAGGTTATACATATAGAAAATTATTTTGGCTAACTGGGTTTTTAGCGTTCTTCATATCTCCTGTTGCAGATAATTTAACAACGGCTCTTATTTTATCAACAGTTTTAATAACTATTGAAAAAACAAGAAAAGATTTCTTAGTACCAGGTGCTATTAATATTGTTGTTGCTGCAAATGCAGGAGGTGCTTGGTCTCCATTTGGTGATATTACTACACTAATGGCTTGGACAGCTGGAAAAGGTCAATTTACTGACTTTCTATATTTATTTCCATCAGCATTTTTAGGATTCATAGTAACATCATTTTTATTATCAAGATTCGTTCCGAATATTGTGCCAGATTTTGATGCAACAAAAGAAGAGAAACCAAGAATGCATGAAGGTGCAAAAGTTGTTATGTTTCTTGGAGTATTAACTATTGCTTGTGCTGTATTATCTCATCAAGTTTTAAATTTACCAGCTATGTGGGGAATGATGTTTGGTTTAGCCTTACTTAAAGTTTATTCATATAGTTTGAGTAAAAAATATGGGAAAGATCATTTTAATATTTTTGAATCAATGGCAAAAATCGAAAATAATACTTTAATGTTTTTCTTTGGTATTTTAGCAGCTGTTGGAGTATTATATTTTGTTGGATGGCTAGGACTTGCAGCTGTTGTTTATCAACCAGATGTTTTAGGACCAACTTTGGCAAATATTGGGGTTGGGTTCTTATCTGCAATTGTAGATAATGTTCCTGTTATGAGTGCAATTTTAAAAGCAAATCCTGAAATGGCAGTTGATCAATGGATGTTGGTTACTATGACAGCTGGAGTTGGTGGTTCATTAATCTCTTTTGGTTCAGCTGCTGGGGTTGGAGTTATGGGAAAAATGCATGGTATTTATACATTTAGTTCACATATGAAATATGCTTGGACTATTTTAATTGGATATTTTGTTTCTATTGCTATTTGGTATGTTCAGTATCAAATGTTAGGAATAGGACATTAATTTTTAGCAATACTAAAAATTCAAAAGGGCTGTTGGGATTTCTCCCAATAGCCCTTTTTTTATTTAACCATTTTTTTACAACTTTTTGGATAAAATGTTAGATTAAAATTTGTAATATTTGAATCTTATGGTTTGAAATATAAAGGAAACAATAGATGAAACATGTCCCAATCGTTGTATTAGATTTTGGTAGTCAATATACTCAAATCATTGCTAGAAAATTAAGAGAAGCTGGTGTTTACTCTGAAATAGTACCTTATAGTGAGAGTATTGAAGATATTATGGCAAGAACTCCAAAAGGAATTATTCTTTCAGGTGGTCCAGCTTCTGTTTATGCTAAAGATGCTTATCATCCTGATACTACAATCTTTGAATTAGGTCTTCCTATTTTAGGTATTTGTTATGGAATGCAATTAATTTCTCAACATTTTGGAGGAAGCGTAGTTCCTGCACATCACCATGAATATGGAAAAGCAAAATTAAAATTTGAAGTTGAAAACCCAATTTTCAAAGACACAACTGATGGTCAAATTGTTTGGATGTCTCATGGGGATAAAGTAGAAAATATTCCAGCTGGATTTGAAAGAATTGCAACAAGTGAAAACTCTCCATTTGCAGCTATTGCTGATATGGATAGAAATATCTATGCATTCCAATTTCACCCAGAAGTTTACCATTCAGATGAAGGAAGTAAACTATTAAAAAACTTTGCAAAACATATTTGTGAATGTGAATCAACTTGGAATATGGGTTCTTTTGCAAAAGAACAAATAAAAAGTATTCAAGATAGAGTTGGGAATAAAAAAGTTCTTTGTGGAGTTTCAGGTGGAGTTGATAGTTCTGTTGTAGCTACACTTTTAGCTGAAGCAATTGGTTCACAAGTAATTCCTGTATTTGTTGATAATGGATTATTAAGAGCAAATGAAAGAGAACAAGTTGAAGCTATGTTCAAAGCAAGAGGTGTAAAACTTATTACTGTTGATGCAAGTGAACAATTCTTAACAAAATTAGCAGGTGTTACAGACCCTGAAACAAAAAGAAAAATCATTGGTGAGACTTTTATCGAAGTATTTGATAAAGAAGCAAAAAAACACCAAGGAATTGAGTTTTTAGCACAAGGTACACTTTATACAGATGTTATAGAATCAGTTTCAGTTAAAGGTCCTAGTAAAACTATAAAATCTCATCACAATGTAGGTGGACTTCCTGATGGGATGAAATTTGAATTAGTTGAACCTTTAAGAGAAATCTTCAAAGATGAGGTTAGAGCTTTAGGATTAGAATTAGGACTTCCAGCTTCAATGATTGGAAGACATCCATTCCCTGGTCCTGGACTTGCTATTAGAATCATGGGAGATGTAAATAAACCTGATTTAGAAATTTTAAGAAAAGCTGATGTTATCATGCTTGATGTATTACATGCAACTGGATATTATGATAAAACATGGCAAGCATTTACAGTTTTATTAAATGTAAAATCAGTTGGAGTTATGGGTGATAATAGAACTTATGATAATACTATTTGTGTTAGAATAGTAGAAGCAACAGATGGAATGACAGCAACTTTTGCACATATTCCACATGAAATATTAGAAACAATTTCAAGAAGAATCATCAACGAAGTTGATGGAATCAACAGAGTAGTTTATGATATATCATCAAAACCACCAGCAACTATCGAGTGGGAATAATTTTTTTGCCATAATTTTGGCGCATCTTTCCGCGAATATGAACTTTGATGTACTTGTAGTACACCTTTGTTCATATTCACAAAAATCTACACCAAACTTCTGACAAAAAATTTTAAAACTTGATTTATAGGAGTGATATTTTGACTTATGAAAATACACTTGAAGAATACTTACATGAAGATGAAAATGGTAAACATAAATTAATTTATGCATATTTTGGACTTTCTGTATATAAAAGTCAATGTTTAGAAGAAGCTTTTTCAAATATGTTATTACTTCATCGTATTTGTAATAAATCTCTTAACTTACGTGAAGATATTGACAAAGAAATATTAAATAGCTCAAAAAAGACAATGGGTAATTTAATTAGAGAAGTAAAAAATGAATATAATTTTACTGATAAACTTGAAGAAGATTTATTAGAAATTTTGAATAAAAGGAATTATTTAGTTCATAAATATTTTAAAGAAAATATACAAAAATTTTTTACTGAATTAGGTCAAAAAGAAATGTTGAGTTTTTTTTCAAAATTTATTGATGAATCAACTAGAATTGATAATGAGTTAGAAATATATTATCAAGATTATAAAAATAAACTTTCTTTAACTGATGATATTATTAAAAATATTATGAACAAAATGAAAGAAGAAGAAATTTTAAAAGAAAAAACTAATTAAACTTATTCATTCCCAATCTCCAACTTTTCTTCTTTCCCAATCTCTAGCTTGGGAATACATACTTAATTTCTTTCTACGACGAACAACTAACATGTGATATACCAGCTATTCCAAAAAAATCTGAGGGTTTTTTAATATAATATTTCTCTTCTATTTCTTTTGTTTGTTCATCGTATGGATTTGTCATTATGTTTTGTAACTCTTTTGTTGGTTTATAGTTTCCTTTTTGTACTTCTTGGTATGCTTTAACTAGATGCCATTCTCTCAAAGTATATTTGGGATTTGTAAGTTTTATTTAACTTTTTTAGTTTGTTTTCA
>JAIELU010000190.1 GCA_019752775.1 Campylobacterales bacterium
GGGCAAAATTGTTCATCAACTAATTGTTTTTCAGTAAAAAATGTTTCACATGATACACAATAAAAACCTTCGTATTCACCTTTATAAATATCACCTTTATCAAACATAGTTTGAAAAGCTTTTTGAACACCAAGTTTGTGTTCATCATCAGTTGTTCTAATAAATTTATCATAAGAAATATCAAAATCATCCCATAAAGTCTTAAATTTACCAGATATTTCATCGGCATATTCTTTTGGAGTTTTCCCTCTTAATTCAGCACTTTGAGCAATTTTTTGCCCATGTTCATCCGTACCTGTTAAAAGAAAAGTATTTAAGCCAGTCAATCTTGAGTATCTAGCTAACATATCAGCTATAATCGTAGTATATGCATGACCGATGTGAGCTACATCATTTACATAATAAATTGGTGTTGTTATATAAACATTTTTACAAGATTCTTCCATTGTTTACCTTTTTTTCTTTTTTATAATTATATTAAAATTCAAATCCACCGCCAGCACCTTTGTTCATAGATTCATAAACGGCTTTCACATATCTTTTTCTTAATTCGCATTCAAAAAACTTACTACAATCTGAGCAAGATTTTAAACTATTTTGTTCTTGACAAGTTTTTAATTCAACTAGCATTTTGTCTAGTTTAATATCCCATTCATCAATAACTAAATTTTCATGATTAGGCATTTTTTTTATAAACTTCTAAAACTCTATTTATTTCACTGTTTGAACCAAAAAAACATGGTGTTGTATCATGAATATGAGTAGTTTGCACTTCTAAAACTCTTTTAAATCCATCAACTGCGCCACCACCAGCTTTTTCATAAGCTAAAGCAAAAGGGAATACTTCAAATAGTTGTCTTAGTTTTCCTTTTGGTCTATCTGTAGTTCCTGGATATGAGAACAATCCACCACCTTTTAGTAAGATTTGATGTAAATCAGGAACCATACCACCTGAATATCTTAATCTATAACCGTCATTAAAAATATCATCAATTAGTTGTTTGTGAAAAGGTGCCCAGCAATTTTGAGTTGAACCTGGTGCATTTAATTTACCTTTTTCATTTAGTTTTATATTTTGGATAAATTTAAATTCATTGTTTAATAATCTATACATTTTTACATCATCAATTGTTACAACCATTTCAACTCTTGGACCAAATACAACATAAACAGAAGCAACAATATTAGCTGCATTAAATTCATTTTCATAGATACCAAAAATAGAACCAACAGAAAGATTAACATCAACTAAAGAAGAACCATCAAGTGGGTCATATGCTATTAAATATTTACCATTTTCATGTAAATTTATAATAGCTTCTTGCTCTTCACTAACTATTGCTTTAATTGATGGAATTTTTTTGAAAATTTCTTCAATAATTTCATCACTTGCAATATCAAGTTTTAACTGAGTATCCCCAGTTGAATTTTCATGTTCACTTTTACCTGTATCACCTGTTTGAATTAAATCTCTTATTTTAATCGCTGATTCTTCGATTGCTTTAATAATTTCTTGCATTTTATACTCTCTTTGCATTTTTGTTAATCCATAAGATTATCTCTTCTGGATTATTTAAATCTAATATATCAATACTATCAGGAATTTCATTTTTATTTATTGTTTCATCACATGCAATTGCATTTGTAACACAAAAATAACTTTCATCTAATCTTTCTCTAAAAATAGAGATTCTTGGTAATTCAAGAGTTTTTAAACCCTCAACTAACAAATAATCAAAATCTTGAAATAGTTCAACCATTTCATCGATGTTAGAAGTACTTTTTTTAAATAAAGTTGTTTTATTTGGACTTACTACTGCAACATCAGCACCTGTTTGAGAAAATTTAAAAGAATCTTTTCCTTCTCTATCAAAAACAGCTTTATCTTTTGGATCATGCTTAATAATACAAACTTTAAAACCACCATCATTAAGAATACTCGAAACTTTTACAATAGCAGTTGTTTTACCACTATTTGAAGGACCTGAAAAGGCTACAATTAATCTTTTTTTATTCATAGTTTGGATTTTATCTAAATGATTGTTAAAGTTATTTTATACGGGTGATATATTTTATTTTATATAAATATATGAACATACAATAAAATGGCATTTTCTATAAAAACAACATTTCTAAATATATAGGATTATATGTAATAATTTGTATCTTTCGAGCACAAAATCGACACACTAATTATTAATTTTTTAATAAAATTTAATCTTAAATAAATCCGTAAAATTAATGTATATGGTGTGAATGGTGAGATTCTTAAAATAAGGAACTTTAAAACTACAAAACACTATATTTAGCTACTTCTAGAAAAATAATTTTGAATTCATATTCTAAAATGAGTATATATTTAGCACAAGTTTATCACACGTAAATGGCTAAAATGTAAACTTATTAACTTAATTATTATTTTAATTAAAACTAAAAATCTGTTTTAATTTGTTCAACAGTGATAAATCTTGTAGTAAGTCTATCTATATCATGATAAGAAAATTTTTTTCCTTTATCATTACGTAAAATATTAATGAAATCTGTTATTTCATCTTCATTTTCTATAATAATATATTTTATATCATTTGGTTCAAATTCAAGCTTTAAATTAGATAAAGATAAATTAGCTTTTTCCATTTCTTTAGTAGATATAGTATCTTTATGACCCGTTAGTATAAATTCGCATTCTTCGTTAATATCAGGAACATATCTCCATTCACGTTCATCAGAAAACCTATAATTTGGAATAATATTACCTTTTCTTGTTAGATCAGTTTGGTAGTTTTTTAAATATCTTAAAATATCAATAACTTGTTTTTGTTTTTGAGTTAAAATATTTGAATCACTTTTAATATCATTTAAAGAATTTAACATAGAAATTCTTAAACTTTCAGCTAAATAAGATTTTGTTTCTACGTATAATACAGGATTAAGCCTTTTCCTTTGAGCCCATTCTTTTGTTAATCCAATTCCATAATTACCATATTTACCAATATGTTCTTTTATTTTTGATAAAGGTATATCACAAAAACTAACCATTGGTACTTGTATTTTTATAGTTGAAGCATCTAATATAATTTTCTCATTACAAAAAGTAATTTTAAAGTTATCTCTCAATATCCCTTTCAGTGAATTTATATCATTTGTAAAATGAATTACAGAATTTGAACTTAGTGACATTTTTAACCTTTTATTTAACAAGAATATAACATTTAATAAATAATTAAATACTTAAAGTTTTATTTTGTTATTATGCCCCTAAAAATGAAGGAAAATGATGTTCTTATCCGATATGAAAATAAAAGATATTGATTTTGGAGAAACAGAAGGAAAAAAAGAATTTAGTAATTCAGAAAAGATATCAAATATGTTTTTTAAAGATATTTTTGTGGATGAACTTGAAAAATTTATTGATGGTAGACTAAGATATATTTATGGTTTAAAAGGTACTGGAAAGACTTCTATGTTAAAATATCTTGAGAACAAAGCCAATTCAGATTCTATTGAAACAATGTATATAAGCTATAAAGAGATAAAAGAAGAAGCTGATATTATTCATGAATTTAGGGAAGAGTTATCTAGTTCAAAAGATAAAGATACTTATACTTTAACTTTTTGGAGATGGTATTTATTAAGCTTAATTAGTAAAAGTTTTTTAAATGCATCAAGGTATGATCCTTCTAATTTAATTTATAATAGTAAAGTAGGTTTTTTTAGAGCTATTGCTAATTTGCTCGATATAATTGCTGATGTGTCATTAGGTAATGAGGAAAATAACTTTTGCATAAACTTTGGAAATAAACAAGTTGATTTAAAATGGGATAAACAAACAGCAGATAGAATTAGACAACTTGAAAAGAATATAAAAGAGAAATTAGATAAGAAAATTATTATATTTATTGATGAATTAGAAATCTCAAAATTATTAAGTACTTATGATGTTGATGCCGTACTTGTTAAAAATTTAATTAGAGCAACAAGAAAAATAAATGATCTTAATGATAATTTACATATAGTGCTTGCAGTAAGAAGTGAAGTTGTAGGAAGTATCGCTGTTGCTGGAGATGAAATTAATAAAGAACTTGAAGATTATGGTTATGAAATTGAATGGCATAGAAGAAAATTTGACATTCATCATCCATTATTAAGTATGTATATACAAAAGATT
>JAIELU010000017.1 GCA_019752775.1 Campylobacterales bacterium
TGTTTTTTTGATAATTCTAATATATATTCTTTTTTAGAAGCAACTTTTTTATTTAATAATTCATCTAATATTTTCATATTTTCCATAGCTAAATTCAACTCTATACTAAGATTATTAAACCTAATTTTTGTTTCTCTTAATTTATAATCTTTTTGATTGTACTGATCTTTTGCAATATCTACTTTTCTTTGATTGTTTTCCAAATCTTCATAAAATATTCTAGTTTCATTTTCAATTATATCAGGTATTTTTTTCTTTAATTCATCAGGAAATTCAATTATTTTTTGATTATCAATTAAGGCTTCTAGTCTTATTAAAACTGCTTGAAGACTCAATAAATCAATCTCTTTTGTAACAAATTCTGAACTAAAAAAAGCATTTGAAAGGTTATATATAATATCTCCCTTTTTTACTGTTTTTCCTTCTTCTACTAAAATTGCAGAAATAATTCCGCCCTCAAGATTTTGTATTACTTTTGTTTGACCTGAGGGGACTACTTTTCCTGTTCCTTTTATTGCTTCATCAACTTCACTAATTGCAGCCCAAGATAAAAAAA
This sequence comes from Campylobacterales bacterium, assembly GCA_019752775.1. GTDB lineage: Bacteria > Campylobacterota > Campylobacteria > Campylobacterales > Arcobacteraceae > Aliarcobacter. The sequence continues at coordinate 557 of JAIELU010000017.1, forward strand.
CCGTAAAAAAAATCATAATTGGAATTACAGTAGTGTAATAATTCCATTTTTTTTCTTCAAATAATCCTCTATTCATATTATTTTTTCTCTTGTAATGCAGCTAAAACCGCATTTTTTGGACCATCAGCAACAATTTTGCCTTGATTTAGAACAATCACTCTATCTACTAAATCTAAAGCTGCAAATCTGTGTGTAATTACTATCAAAGTTTTATTATCCAATACTTGTTTCATATGCGTAATTAAAGATTTTTCAAGACCTACATCAAGTCCTGTTGTTGGTTCATCTAAAACTAAAATAGCAGGATTATTTAATAATGCCCTCGCAAGTGCAACTAAATGTCTTTGTCCAACTGATAAGTTACAACCTCGTTCACCAACTTGTAATCCATCACCTTGTCCTGATTTTTTTACTAAATCTTCTAGCCCAGTAATTTTTATTAATTGCATCATTTTTTCTTTACTAATTGGGCTTGATAATTCAATATTTTCTTTTAATGTACCAGAAAATAGAAATGGTTCTTGGGGCATAACTCCAATATTTTGTCTTATTTCAACTGGATGAATTGTAGATATTTCATGTCCATCTAAATAAACAGAACCTTTTGTTGGGCTATCAAGACCTGTTAATATTCGTAAAAAGGTACTTTTCCCAGCTCCTGTTTGTCCAATAATTCCTACCTTTTCGCCCTCTTTTATTTTTATATTACAATTTTCTAAAGATGCATATTTACTATTTTTATAATAAAAATCAACATTTTTAAATTCAATATTTCCTTTTATTTCACCTAAACCAATTTCAATATTTTTATCATTTTCTAATGGCAAATGCCAAAATTCATTTATATTATCTAATGATTCACTAATCTCTTTTAACTTAATTGCCATCATTGAAGCTTGAATTACAGGAACCATTGCACGACTTGCAAGAATTGTAACTGCTATTAATCCACCAACAGATAGAGTTTTACTATTTATTTCAAATACTCCAACTATAATAACTAAGAGCGTAACAAATTGTATTACTGTTTGAGATAAATTCATTGAAAACACATTTAAGGATTGTATTTTATGTGAAACAGAATCTGTTACTGCGATAATATTTCTCCAATTAAAAAGTTTTGTTGCTCGTGCATTTGAAAGTTTTATTATTTCACTTCCTTGAATAGTTTCAACTAAATAAGAGTGTTTTGCTTGAACATTTTCTATATTTTTTTTACTTAAATTTGAAATTGGAACTTGCATTGCAAAATTAAAAACAAGTACTAATATAGCAACAGAAATAGGAACTAAAGCAATCATTGGTGAAATTATAAATATAACTGCAACTGATATAAAGAAAAAAGGAAAATCTATTACTTGTACAATAGATTTTGTAGCAAAGAAGTCTTTGATTAAAGCTAATTCTCTAAATAAATTTGCCTTTGTTCCAACAAGCATACTATCATATTGTGATTGAATACTTAAAACTCTTTTTAAAAGCTCTTCTTCTAAATGAAGCCCTAATTCTTTTCCAACTTTTTCAATAATATGATTTCTAACACTTTTAAAAAACACATCAAATAAAAGGATAATTATTACTCCACTAGCAAGTACAAATAAGGTTTCAGTTGCATTATTTGGAACAACTCTATCATATACACTCATAGAAAATAAAGGAACTGCCAAAGCAAAAATATTTATAAAAAAAGTTAAAAATCCTATTTCTATATATGCTCTCCAAGATTTCTTTACTGGATTCCAAAACCACTCTTTACCTTTGATTTGGTCTAGTATTTTTTCTTTTTTAGGGTCTCTAAATACTAAAATTGCTTTTGTAAAGTTTTTTAAATAACTACTATTTTTTTTTATTTCACTATTATTAATTGGATCGTATAATAAGCACTCTTTCCCTTTTCTTTTTAGTACATATGGATTTTCTTTTTTATCAAAAACAATACATGGTAAAAAATGATTTGGAATATCTGAAGCTTTCATATCTCTACAAACCGCTGTAAAACCAACTTCTTTTACAACATCAATTGCTAATTCTTGTGTAAAACCTTTATTTGATTTAGCACTTAAACTTATGATTGTATTTAAAGATATTTCTCCAAAATAGAAATCTAAAATATACTTTAATGTAAATAATAAAGGATATTCTTCTCTATTTAAAGTAGTATCTTCAAATATTGATTCTTCTTGCGATGTAATATTTTCTTGAATTTGCAAAAAACTACCTATTAATTTATTTTAATTTTATATTGTTTTGAAAGTTTTGCATTTATAGATTGAAATACACTTTCCCAAACTTTTGCTGTTTTTTGTCTAAACAGTTTTGCACTTGGATACCATTTTGTTGTTTCACCTTTATTTGTCCATCTCCAATCTGGGATTTTTTGTAAAGGAATCCAAACTTGTTTATTTAAAGCACCGGCTAGATGTGCAACTGCTGTATCAGATGAAATAACTAAATCTAGTTCATTAATTAATGAAGCTGTTTTTGAAAAATTAGTTAATTTATGTGTTAAATCAATAATTTTATCTTCATATCCAAGTTTTTTTATATCTTCACTTCCCTCACCTACTTGTAAAGAGTAAAGATTAATTTTTGGATTATTCATTAAAGGTTCAAAAAATTTTAAATCAAATACTTTTCCTTCATAGCTTTCACCTGTTAGTGAAGCACTCCAACAAATACCAATATTGATTTTGTCTTTTTCTTTTTTGATTTCTAAATCTTTGTCAAAAGTAGCTTTTAAATATGGTACTTTCTTTGGTAATTCATCTGTGTTTTTCATATCTAAAATAAATGGCATACTCATAATTGATAATTGATAATCAAATGCTGGTGTTTCTTCACTTCTATCAACTAGTACATCGATTTCATCTATTGTTTCAAATAATTCTTTTAAACCTTCTCTGCATTTTACTGCAATCTTACATTGAAATTTTTCTTTTAATTGTGGGGCAAATCTTATAAATTGAATACTATCTCCATATCCTTGCTCTGAATGAAGTAATAAAGTTTTACCTTTTATATCTTCAACTCCTGTAAACAATGGCTTAGAAAAAATATCTTTATGTTTTATAATATGAGGAATCATCTCTTCTTTTCTAAATCTCCACTCATACTCTTTCCAACCATTTTTAAAATCTTCAGATGCTAAATACATAGTTGCTAAGTCAAAATGTGCATTTACAAAATTTGGGTCTAGTTCTATGGCTTTTTTATATGAAGTAATAGCTTTATCTGATAATCCTAAATATTTGTATGAAGTACCTAAATTACTATGCGCGTTTGAACCATTTGGCTCTAATTCTATAGATTTCTCATGCATTTTTGCAGCTGTTTTATAATCATGTAGTTTGTTATATACATTTCCTAGATTTGTGTAAGCACCACCATGGTTTGGCATTTTAAGAATTGCCATTTCTAGAGATTCTATTGCTTTATCATAATCTTTTGCTTTATTATAAGCAGCACCTTTATTACTATAAACTTCATTATAATTTGAGTCTGATTGCAATGCTATTTCAAAAATTTGAGCTGATTCTTTATATCTTTTTTGTTTGTATAATACAACACCT
>JAIELU010000075.1 GCA_019752775.1 Campylobacterales bacterium
ATTCTTTGAAAGAGGTTTTGATATTTGAAATGCAAAGAGGGCAGAAATTCGAGTCAACATCAATTTTGTTTTTCGTTCTAGACGTAGACTGTGAATGTACTATACCCATCGGGCCAAATTTTTTATATTTTACTGAAGTCATTATTATAAATTTTTAGGCTGATTATCAAATATATAAACAGTATTGTTATCGAATACTTCGGTACACTTAAATAAATCAGATCCAATTGCAGCGGCGCAATTCTTTATGAAAAGACTATCAATAGGTCCTTCTACTACATATTTTTTAGCAGAAAAATCTATATTTTCTAAATTATAGATTAGAGGTTCATTTCCCCTTCTAAGATTTATGTATCTTAATTTAGATTTAGGATCTAAAGATCTTGATATTACTCCTATAATAGTTCCACTTATATTTTTTATAGGAAATATTATTCTCTTATCTTCTTTGAAATCCACATTATCATATCCAGTAAATAACTGTTTTAAGACATTTAAATTATTAGAGTAATAGAAATTTTCATGACCAGAAAGTATACTTCTACCTTTTAAGTATTCAATAGCTGGATGCCCATTAGTCAGGTGATCGCACCTTAATAACAAATGATCTAAATCATTTTTATCACTAAGATTATTAAATAAATCTTCGATATTTTCAGAAGTTACTTCATTGGTAGATTTGTTTGAAAAGGCTTCAAATCTATATTCTTTATATACTATTGGATTTTGTTCTCTTAAAAAGTTATTAAAAGATTTTCCAATTCCGCAATTGTGACATTTATACAACCAATTATTACTTGGTCCTATGTATAAATATCCTCTAGCTTTATATTTATCAGTTTTAGAATCTTCACAATATGGGCAAGAAAAATTATATAACGAATTAGATTTTCTTTTAAAGTTTCTTAAAGTGAAACCTATCATCCCAATGTATTTTTGATCTATATAACTCATTTTCAACTCTCATAACAATAAAAAGGCATTATATCAAAATAATGCCTTTTTCTCAAGAGAATTTAATCAGTAACATTAAATCTTATAGCATCTGTTACAATAGTAATAGGCCCCAGAAAATAATTACTAATATTACAATAGTAGTTTATTACAGCTCTATATGAATATTCGCCGGTTGGAATGTAAATAGGTATATCTACTTTCACTTCCCTTGTAATAAGTTTTTCACTTTTCTGAACATCTCTATCTACTGTTTCAGTTTCATAAACTTTCATATTAGGAATATTAATTAGTTCTCTATTTGTAATTGCTCTACAAGATCTTATTCTATTTATCTCGTTCAATACTAATATAGAACTACCTTTTTTACCTGTAGCATCATGATATATAGTTTTTATAACTGCGGGTGGATTGAATCTATCATAACCAACCATTAATCCCATTGCAAACATAAATGAAAAGGTTGTTATTAATGTTGCATAGGATATTATATGTAATGTTCTTATCATTTAATTATAGAACCTATACCAACTCCGACAGGCTGTTTTCCGACTATAACATATGAAAGAAGACCAGTACAAACAGCAACTAATATTAGACCGATAATACCATAAACTATTCTTTCGATAGGATTAAATTTTTCTTGCTTGACATAATTTAACTCTATTTTAGATTCAAGTTTTTCTAATCTTGCATTAAAATCATCTTCACTTTTTTCTATTTTTTTAACTAAAGTATCGTTTTGAGTTTTTAAATCGTGTTTAAAAGATATGATATTTTCTTGTAACGACTTCATACTGTCGTTAATAGCTTTTGACCTTTCATCTAGTCTCGCTAGAATCTCATTAATTTTTTCTGTTTCTGGCATTTTTTGCTTCTCTTCTTAGTATTATTAATTCATTAGTTTTATAATCTTGAAGTGCAATCCCAGCTTTAGGATTTTTTAAAGCAAAACTTTTTATACTCTTGCCCACTTCATCATCACCAACACTTTTACTATATCTAGAATACTTTTTTCTACCTTTTCTATTCTTATCTATAGTATCAGAATTAACTTTAAAGATTTTATGCCCTCCAAAAGAATCCTGGTTATTAACTCCTGCTATATTTCCAGATCCAACATTATTAACAACTTCTTCATCAAGATCCATCATAAATTTTTTGAAATCTAATTCACTAAAATTATCAGTATCTTCTTTTATCAAGTACAAAGCTGCAGAGTATGTTGCAAATTTGGAATTACCACCGGGTATATTTCCTAAAATTTTTTTCATATTTAGAACCATTAAATCAAACAATAGCAAAGATTGTTTTTGTTTTAATGATCTATTTTTTACAGGAATTAGTATATTTCCTGTTTCATCAATAACACCTAATTTATACGCATCCCAAGAAGTAAAAGGCTTTACTAATCTTTTTATAAAAGAATAAACTAAATAAGTGTCGTTTATTTTATCTATCATTTATATATGTCCTTAATCTTTAAATAAAGATTACTATCAAAAGGAATTAATTCGGTGTCAATTGTAAAATTTTTATCTATAAGACCTGATATTCTAGACGGGAGATGCCCGGTAAAATATAATAGAGTTTTTAGATATCTATGATATTTGGGCAACTTGAAAAATAATATTTTAGTTATAGCTTTAGAATCAAAAGTATTATATAAAATAATGAAATGATTAAGGAGAAGATTGACATTTACTTCTCCTGTTTTTTCATAAATATTAAATATTTTTTTGATATATTTAATTCTATCTAAATCTTCATAAAATTCTATGTCGCTCTCACATAAGTCATTCACATAAAAATGTGCAGCATAAACTATAATGTTATCTTCAGTTAAAATCATCAGAAAGACGTAAGCGCAATTCTTTTAAATGTATTACTTGTTACCTTTACATATAGATAATTTTCATCCAAAAGAATAGTTCCTCTCGGATAAGTGTTATCAGTACTAGTGCTAGGAGTTGTAAAAGTTGTTATCTGTATACTTCTTCCTGTTAAAGATATATTATTAGCTACAATTTCTTTTACATCAAGATCACCAGTTGCACTTATATCTCCTGTTACATTAGCATCAGAAGGAATATTTGCAAAAAGAGTTAATAAACTAATCTTTTTAGAAGCAGGTGTTCCTGCTGGATTATCTATTATATAGATTAAATCCTCAGAAGCAGGCGTAGTTAAACTAGGTAACTGTGTTACTTTACTATCAGCCATTATTAACTCAGTGTATATGTGCCAGCTGCAGATGCCATTAATGTTGATACTACAGTGTTAGCAGTTTCTGTATCTGCATTTGTAGATCTAATGTTGATTGCAACAGCTGTATTGTTTGCTATAGTTTGTGTTGTTACTGTATATGTTCCAGGATAAACAGGTGTCCATACGAAATCTAGTGTATTATTTCCACCTGATGTTGTTGCTGGTGCAACCGCATTTATGGTATTGTTAGCAACAACATTGTTAACTAATATTCTAGATGGAGCAGCTACTGATATAGATTCTGCGAATGCTATTCTAGTTGAAACTGGGTTTGTTGTAAACTTTGCTGCAACTTGGCCAGAGACTGATGCAGATGCTGCTACTGTTAATACTGCTGTGGTATTATTTGTAACTGATTGAATTGTTCTATATGTATTAGCACCAATTCTAATTTTATTACCAGCACTCAACTGTGTACTAAATAATGTATTTGTTCCTGCTAGTGTGGTGCTTGCACTTGTTGTTGCCATAGTGCCAGTTAGGGTTGTTAAATTAATAACATCCTGTGCTGGTTCATGCCATACATCTATGACACCAGGTTTTGGAAATGTTGAAGCTAATCCGTTAAGAGGAACTAAAATTTCAGCTTTAATTCTGCTTCCGGACTTAACTACTCTTTCAAATCCTCTATCTGTAACTACAACATTTCTGTTGTCTTGTTTGCTCAAACCTTTTGGTCTTGAACCGGTTTTTGACCATAATGCCATTATTTTAATCTCCCTTTTTATTATTTATTTGTTTTATCTTATTGAGATGGTATATCTGTGATATTTGGGTTAACATTAACCTTATTCTTTACTTTTTTAGAAATTTCTTTCTTTTTTTTAGATTCAGATGCCATTTCATTAATAAGTTTTCTTGCATAAGATTGATCATCTAAATAATAAGTAATTCTTCCA
>JAIELU010000101.1 GCA_019752775.1 Campylobacterales bacterium
CTTGTATTGCAGTTTATGAAGGTGGGGAAGCTAAAATTATCCCTAATAAAGAGGGAAAAAATACAACTCCTTCAATTGTGGCATTTACTGATAAAGGTGAAGTTTTAGTAGGAGATCCTGCAAAAAGACAAGCAATTACAAATCCTGAAAAAACTATTTATTCTATTAAAAGAATTATGGGTCTAATGATGGATGAGCCAAATGCAAAAGAAGCTCAATCAAAAGTTGGATATAAAATCGTTGATAGAAATGGTGCTGCGGCTGTTGAAATTGGTGGTAAAGTTTATACACCTCAAGAAATTTCTGCAAAAATTTTAGGAAAACTAAAAGCTGATGCGGAAGAATATTTAGGTCAAACAGTAACTGAAGCTGTTATTACAGTTCCTGCATATTTTAATGATGCACAAAGAAAAGCAACTCAAGAAGCTGGAACAATTGCTGGACTTAATGTACTAAGAATAATTAATGAACCAACAGCTGCATCTTTAGCTTATGGTTTAGATAAAAAAGGTGAAGAAAAAGTTCTAGTTTACGATTTAGGTGGAGGAACATTTGATGTTACTGTTTTAGAAATTGGAGATGGAACTTTTGAAGTTTTAAGTACTGATGGAAATGCATTCTTAGGTGGAGATGACTTCGATAATAGAATTATTGATTGGTTGGCAAAAGAGTTTAAAGATGAAAATGGTTTTGATGTTAAAAACGACAAAATGGCATTACAAAGATTGAAAGATGCTGCTGAAAATGCTAAAAAAGAGTTATCATCAGCTGAATCAACAGAAATTAATTTACCATTTATTTCAATGGGAAGTGCAGGTCCTGTTCACTTAGTTAAATCATTAACACGAGCAAAATTTGAGTCTATGACTGAAGATTTAATTACTGAAACTTTAGATCACATCAAAATTGCACTTAAAGATGCGGGATTAGATAAAAGTGAAATCCAAGAAATAATTATGGTTGGAGGAAGTACAAGACTTCCAAAAGCAAATAAAGTTGTAAGAGATTTCTTTGGAAAAGATTTAAATAAAGGTGTAAATCCTGATGAAGTTGTAGCTGCTGGTGCTGCTGTTCAGGCTGGAGTTTTAAAAGGTGATGTTAAAGATGTATTATTATTAGATGTTACTCCTTTATCACTTGGAATTGAAACTTTAGGTGGAGTTATGACTAAATTAATCGAAAAAGGTACAACAATTCCTGTTAAAAAATCTCAAGTTTTCTCAACAGCTGAAGATAATCAACCTGCTGTTTCTATTCATGTTTCACAAGGTGAGAGAGAATTTGCAAAAGATAATAAATCTTTAGGTATGTTTGAACTTTCAGATATTCCAGCAGCAAGAAGAGGAGTTCCTCAAATTGAAGTAACATTTGATATTGATGCAAATGGTGTTTTAAATGTATCTGCAAAAGATAAAGGAACGGGAAAAGAAAATAAAATTACAATTTCAGGTTCATCTGGATTAAGTGATGCTGAAATTGAAAAAATGGTTCAAGAAGCAGAAGCTAATAAAGATGTTGACGCTAAGAAAAAAGCTCTAATTGAAGTAAGAAACCAAGCTGATGGATTATTACATTCAACAAGAAAAACTTTAGAAGAAAATGAAACTGCAGTTTCAGAAGAAGAGAAAAAAGCTATTATAGATGCAGCTGCTGAATTAGAAGAGACTTTAAAAGATGATAATGCAACAAAAGAACAAATTGAAGAAAAATTAAAAACATTAACTGAAAAATCTCATAAATTAGCAGAAGCTATGTATAAAAAAGAGGGTGGAGACGCTGCTGGCGCTCAACCAAACAAAAAAGCAAAAAAAGATGACGATGATGTTATCGACGCTGAAGTAGAGTAAATCTCTGCTTCATGCAAAATTTGTTTTTTTTACTAATACTATTCTTAATAGTTATTTTTTCTGTCCTTTTATACTTAAAAAGTAAAACCTCGAGGCTAGAAAAATTACTTACTGGTGAATGTCCATCTTGTGGGCAAAAAGCAAAAGTCTTTTTTGATGAGAAAACAAAAACGACATTTAAATCTGAAATCATAAAATCAAGAACTGTTCAAAATCATGGCTGCTCTGGAGTAAATGATGTTGAGTTTATTTGTGATTCATGTGGATTAAAAGAAGTACATTCCACAAACTTATTACCTACTTCTTGTGACTCATGAAATCTTTAGTATTTATATCATTAACAGCACTATTTATTTTTTCAGGGTGTGCAACAAAAGAAAAAGTAATTCCTGAAGAACAAAAAATCGAAAAAGAAGTAAAAGCTGATTCAAAAAAAATGCAAGCTGTTGGTTTTAATGAAATTGAAGGTTTTTATAGTGATGATTTAGCTCACGCATTAGATGTTTTTAAAAAAGATTGTACGAAATCTAAAAGAAATGAATTATTTAAAGAAGTTTGTCAAAAAGCTGAAAATGAAACAGATGGAAGAAAGTTTTTTACTATAAATTTCCAACCATACAAACTTTTAGATGATAACTCTTTGGATGAAGGAATTATTACTGGTTATTATGAACCACTTCTTTATGGAAGTTTGAAAAAAAATAATAGATACAAATATCCAGTTTATAAAACTCCAAAAGATATGATGATTGTTGATTTTGTATCAGCTTATCCTGAATTGAAAACTTATAAATTAAGAGGAAAAATAGTTGATAATAAAGTAATTCCTTATGATTCAAGAGCTCAAATAGAAAGTAATCCTAGTAAAAATCTTGAAATTATTGCTTATGTGGATAATAAAGTTGATTTATTTTTACTTCATGTTCAAGGTTCTGGGAAAATACTATTAGATAATGGTGAATTAATTAATGTTGGTTATGCTGAACAAAATGGAAGAAAATTCAAAGGAATTGGAACTTATATGCTCAATCATGGTTATATAGGAAAAGATGAATTATCAGCGCAGGGAATGAAAAAATATTTAGATAAAAATCCTGCAAAAATGGATGAAGTTTTAAATCAAAATGAAAGTTATGTTTTTTTCCATAAATCAAATCAAGGAGCAACAGGAAGTTTAGGAACACAACTTACAGCTAAAAGAAATTTGGCAGTAGATAGAAGTGTTATTCCTCTTGGAATGCCTGTTTTTCTTAGTACAAAAAATCCTATTGATAAAAAACCTATAAATCAGTTAATGGTGGCTGCTGATGTTGGCGGTGCTATAAAAGGTAATATTCGAGCTGATTTCTTTTGGGGATATGGAGAAAATGCTTTTGCTTATGCTGGGAAGATGAAAGAAAAAGGAAAAATGTATATTTTAATGCCAAAGAAATAGTTGCGGCTTACATGCAACAACCATTTCCACAGCAATCAGGTCTAATATCTTCTTTATAAAATGAAATCACGAAATTATTGAACATTTCTTGAAGTTCAAACTTATGTGTTTTACAAAATTCATTATTCATAATATTTTTCATTTCTATTGCTTTACTTAAAGCTTCGTCTTTTGATTCAAAAGTTAAATTATTTTCTAAATTGCTTTTTTTAAAACATGCGCATTGATTTGCTACTACTATTTTGTACATAAAAATCCTTAAAAATTCGATAAATTAATGTTGCAAGAGTAGCTAAATATTTATTAAAGCAATTTAAGAAGAAAAAATAGATAAAATATAATAATAATTGATTTTAATAAAGGAAAATAATGCATATTACAAATCTTATCTCTTTATATTTTGGGAAGTTCGCTAAAAAAGAGTTTCTTTCTCCTATTCAAAAACTGATTAATTCTACTTATGTAAGATTAATGGGTTTAAATATGAGCGAATTTAAACATTCAAGATATTATAAATCTTTAAATGATTTATTCACAAGAGAATTAATCATAAAAAGAGTTATAGATGAAAATAAAAATGTAATTATTTCTCCAACTGATAGTTTAATCACACAATGTGGAGAGATTAAAAATGATATTGCTTTACAAATAAAAGGAATGCAATATAGTGTTGAAGAGTTGCTAACATATTATTGTTCTTCAAACTTTGAAAAAGTTAAAGACGGTTCTTTTATGAATTTTTATTTATCACCAAAAGATTACCACAGATACCATGCTCCATGTGACTTTAAGTTATTAAAATTAATCCATGTTCCTGGAAAAC
>JAIELU010000224.1 GCA_019752775.1 Campylobacterales bacterium
CTTTTGGTGGATTTAGAAAATCCAAAAGCACTAGCTTTATATGAAAAAATAGGATTTCAAAAAAACACTATTTTAGAAGTATCAAAACATCAATATCATCACATGATAAAGATGCTTTAATAAAAAATTAGAATTTATTAGCATTTAAAAATAGTAATAATCCTAAAACAAACATAAAAATTGGTGAAGCTATTTCCAAAATATTTACCAATTTTGTTGATTTTCGTGAGACTTTATTTATTGAAACTCCCAAAAATGAAGAGATAAAAATTACAAAAGCCATTCCAAAACTAATACTAATGCTAGCAAGTATAACTGCAAAATATGTTTTTAATAAAAAGGCATAAACAAAAAGTAAAACTGTTCCAGGGCATGGAATGATTCCAGCAGTTAGTACAAAAATTAAATCTTGTTTTTTTGTTCTAAATGGAGTAATTACAGGTTTATTTGAAGCTGTTTTTACAAAATTTATATTTGATGGAATCAGACTAAAATTTGTGGTTTTCAAATCCACACTACAACAAACGCATGATTTTTTACTTAATTTTCTAAACAAAATATAAATAGCCAAAAGCATAATAACCAAAGCTGAAAAACTTGTAATATATAAAATCGAATCTTCCATAAATCTATTTAAAACACTTTGTAAAACAAAAACTGAAAATAAAACTATCGCAAATGCTCCAATTATATGAATAAAAGCCGTAAATAAAGAGATAACAAAAGCTTCAAAAAAAGAGCTTTTTTGAGAACTAAAATATGAAAATACCAAAGCTTTTCCATGACCTGGTCCAAAAGCATGAATAACTCCATAAATAAATGAAGCCATAAGTAAAAAGACCAAAGCTAAAGTATTACCGTTTTGTATATCAATTAAATACTTTTTAATATTGTTTGTAAATTTTTCTAAAACTGTTTGAGTTTTTTCAACAACCTTTTCTTCTTTATTTTCTATTTTTTCTTCAACGATTTCTTCTTTAATATTTTCTTCTTTTGAAATTAAAGTTGGTGCATCAATCAAAAAACTAACATCATTCATATTTGTAGTTTTTGAAATTTTATATGGAATATACATTAATTGTTTTTTATCCGCAAATACAATATCAAAATAATTTTGGTCATCTATTATTTTGATGTATAAAATATTTTTATCATAAATTTTATAGTTCAAGTCAATATTATATTCAAAACTCAAAGTTGAGTTTTGATAACTCATTTTATAATCTTTAATTTCAAAAGAGTTCGATTTTTCATTTATTTGTTTATCATAAGAGATTGTAGTAATAAAATTTTTTTGCACTAAATAATCAACTAAATATGATTCAATAACAGCCAACTCTTTTGCACTAAATGTTCCATCTAAATTTGTATCATATATTTGTAATAACTCTTTTGTAAATTCATTTGCAAAAACCCAATTTACTTTTAGTGTTTTAATATTTTCTTTATCTGCTTTTATTTGGATGGAAACATGGGTTTTTGGTGTATAAATAGAGCACAAAGAGCATCCAAGAAGGATACTCTTTAAAAGAAGGAATATTAAAAAATATCTTATCATTTATAGCTATTTGCTATTTGATTTGCAGTATCTAACATACTTTCTTTCCAATTATCAGACAAAGGATCAATTTCTACTACATTTGCATTGATATTTTTCGAGATTGTTTTAGCACTTTTTTGTGAAAATTGTGGAGCTACAAAAACGATTTTTATATCATGTTTTTTTGCTTCTGAAATTAACTCAATTAGTTCATTTGGTTTTGGTTCTTTTCCTTCAATTTCAATTGAAATTTGTTCTAACTCATATCTTTTAGAAAAATATCCCCAAGATGGATGAAATACCATAAATGCTTTATCTTTATATGGTTTTAATATTGTTTTGATATTTTCATCTAAAGCATCTAACTCTTTTATAAATTCTTCATAATTTGTTTTATAAAAATCACTATTTTGTGAATCAATTTCAACCATTGCTTCATAAATATTTTTTGCTTGAGTTTTAACTAAAAGAGGATCTAACCAAACATGTGGATCAAAACCTGAATGATCGTGTTTTTCATGATCATGCTCATCATGTTTTGTATCTATTTTAGGAGCATCATGATGTTCATGTTCTTCCATTTCTATTTTTTCTATACCTTTTGTAGTATCTATAAATAGAGTATTTTTAGCATTTTGTTTAAACTTATCCATCCAAGCTTGTTCAAAAGGGTCTCCTACTAGAAAATAAGCTTTTGAATTAACCAAAGATCTCATTTGTGATGGTTTCGGTTCATAATTATGTGGTGAACTCCCAGGTTTTACCATAACATTTATTTCAAATTTATCTTTTACTATTTTTTCAACAAAATATTTTTGAGGTAAAATATTTACTGTTAGTTCAGGTTTTGAAGCATTTAATATAGTAATAAATGCAATACATAAAAATAATATTTTTTTCAAAATTAACTCCTAATTTATTTCTGCAACTTAGTTGCGATTTTGGAATTTTAATTAATTAATTCTTTAATGCAACTTAGTCGTAAAACTAATTTTAAAAATATATTGCTATAATAAAACCTATGAATAAAATAAATAACTTAACTGACATTACAAATATCAAATTAACTACTGCTAGAAAATCCATTCTAGAAATTATGATTAACTCAAATAAACCCTTATCATACGAAGATATGAAAGATTTTATTTCCATGGATAAGGCAACTTTTTATAGAAATATAACTATTTTTGAAGAAGAAAATATTATAAATTCTTTTGAATCAAATGATAAAAAAAGATACTTTGAAATCAAAAAAAATCAACATTCACACTTTATTTGTTCATCTTGTTCAAGAATCGAATGTATTCATGAAAAACTCGAACTCAATCTTCCTGAATACAAAATTGAAAATATTATTATCAAAGGTATTTGTAAAACTTGTCTAAGTAAGCAAAAAATATGATAAAAAAATTTATAGTAATTGAAGACTTTATATCAAAAGAAGCATTAAGTGGAATCATATTATTTATAGCAACAATTGCTGCTGTAATTGTTGCTAATTCCTCTTTAGGAGAAGAATATTACGATTTGTGGCATATGCCTTTAGGTATTACTTTAGGTGATAAAACTATTTCTATGACTTTGACATATTGGATTAATGATGGTCTTATGGCTTTATTTTTTCTTATGGTTGGTCTTGAAATAAAAAGAGAAATGATAACAGGTGAGCTATCATCAGTTTCAAAAGCCTCTTTTCCAATAGTTGCAGCTCTTGGAGGAATGATTATTCCAGCGCTTATTTATGTGGCATTTAATCCAAACAATTTTATAGGTTTTGGTATTCCAATGGCAACTGATATTGCATTTGCTTTAGGAATTTTGATGCTTTTAGGAACAAAAGTAAATCCATCATTAAAACTATTTTTAATGGCTTTAGCAGTTGTTGATGACTTAGGAGCTGTTTTAGTAGTTGCTACTGTTTATACAAGTGAAATCAAAGTTGAATACTTTTTACATGCTGGAATTACTTATGCTTTAATTTGGTTTTTAAATTATAGTGGTGTAAAAAAAATATTACCTTATTTAATTTTAGGAATATTTTTATGGATATTTATCCATGAAATTGGAATTCATGCCACAATTGCGGGCGTTTTATTAGCATTTGCAATTCCTATTAGCTCTAAAATTGATGAACAAGAATTTATTCATAAAACAAGAGAATCTGTTGATGATTTTGAAAACAATATTGATAACATCCCTATTTTAAACCATCAACAAATAGATGCTTTAGAAAGTATTGCTTATGGTTATGATAAGGTTCAAAATCCTTTATTAAGACTTGAACATAATCTTCATGGTTTATCTGCATTTTTTATTATGCCTTTATTCGCTTTTTCAAATGCTGGTGTTTTAATAGATTTCTCAACTATATCTGCTAATTTAATGATAGTTCTAGGAGTTGTTTTTGGTTTATTAATTGGAAAACCAATTGGTATTTTTGGATTTACTTATATTTTAACAAAACTAAGAATCATCAAAAAACCAGAAAATATATCATGGTATGAAGTAATCGCAGTTGGTTTTTTAGGTGGAATTGGATTTACCATGT
>JAIELU010000037.1 GCA_019752775.1 Campylobacterales bacterium
AATATATCATAGTGAACATAATGTTCATAAAAGTGATGATTTAAGACTTTTGCAAATTTGGATTATCCCTCCGAAATCTGGACTTCCTAGACTTTATGGTTCAAAAAGATTTGAAGAAATTGATAGAAAAAACAAACTTTTAAATATCGTATCAAGTCAAAATGGAAAAGCTGTTATAAAAATCTATCAAGATATTAATATTTTTGTTAGTGAACTTGAAAATAATAAATCAGTAGAATTTAAAATAGATAAAAATAGGCAAGTTTATTTTGTGCAAATAGAGGGAAATTCAAATATAAATGAAATTACCTTAAATGCTGGTGATGCAATGGAAATAGTAGATATTGAAAAAATAGAAATAAAAGCTTTGGAAAATTCGCACTTTTTATTTATTGAAATGGCTAAAGTATAATTAGAATTTAACTATACTTCCCTATAAAAAACTATAGGTTAGATTATGAAAATTCTTTTAAATGGTGTTGGTAGAATTGGTAAAGCTGTTTTAAAACAGTTAGTTACAAATAAAGATTTTGAAGTAGTTATGATAAATGAGATAAATCCTTATATTGAAAATATAGTTTATTCAATAAACTATGATTCAACATATGGGAAATATGAAGATAAATTTCGAATCATTGAAAATAACTATATTCAAAACTCAATATCAAAAATAAAAATCACAAACTTTGATTCTTTAAAAAAAATAGATTTAAAAAATATTGATATTATTATTGATTCCAGTGGTAAAAAAGAGGATATTAGTCTCTTAAGAAATCTTCAAGTAAAAGCAATATTTTTAACACATCCAAATAATGAAGCTGATATAAACGTAATTTTGGGAGTAAATGAAAAAGATTTAAATCCAAATATTCACAAAATCATTTCAACAAGTTCATGTAATGCAACAGCTTTGCTTCCAGTTTTAAAATTTATAGATGATAAAAAAGAGATTCTTTGTGGAGATATTCTTACCGTTCATCCTTTATTAAATCATCAAAGAGTTCTTGATGGAAGTTTCGTAAAAAGTGATACAAGAGAAGTGAATTGTAACTTTGAGTTTGGTAGATCTTCAACTCAAAATATTATTCCAAATAAAACAACAACAATAAAAGCTTGTTCTTTTGTACTTCCAAATATCAATCAAAATCTAATAAGTTCAAGTTCTCTAAGAGTTCCAACAGATACAGTAGGAGCAATAAATGTAACTTTATTTACAAAAGAAAAATCAACAAAAAATGAAATAATTCAGCTTTTTGAAGAGTATGAAAGAAATCAAAACTTTCCAATAGTTTTAAACAATTTTGAACCTTTAGTCTCTAGTGATTTTAAAAAAGAGAAATATACAACTATCATAGACCATAGATACACTGATGTTATAAACAACATGATAAAACTTTTGGTTTGGTATGATAATGAATGGGGATATGCTTCAAAAGTTGTGGAAATCTTAAATTATTATAAAGACATAAAAAAAGGGTGAGTTTTAAACTCACCCTTTTTTATTTATCTAAGAAAAGTATTAAATAAACTCAACACATTTAGCGCCATCAGCGATATGACCAATTATATATCCATCAGTGTTTGCTAAAATTGATTCAATATTTTCACTGCTTACAACTAAAACCATACCAACACCCATATTAAATGTTCTGTACATCTCTTCTAGTTCTACATGTTGTCCCATAAATTCAAAAATTGGTAAAACTCTAACATCAGCTCTTTTTACAACTGCTTTTAAATTATCAGGTAAAACTCTTGGTAAGTTTTCAGTAATTCCACCACCAGTAATGTGTGCTAGAGCATTGATTTTACTTTTATTAGCTTTGAACTCTTTTACATAAATTCTAGTTGGTTCTAATAAAACATCTTTAAGTGGTTTCCCTTGGAAATCATCATCTAAAGACATTCCTAATTTTTCTAAAAGTAATTTTCTAACAAGTGAAAAACCATTTGAATGAACACCAGAAGATGGTAATGCAATTAAAGTGTCACCAGCTTTGATTTTATCAATTCTATTTAATTCATCTTTTTCTGCAATCCCAACACAAAAACCAGCTAAATCAAAATCACCCTCTTTGTACATTCCTGGCATTTCAGCAGTTTCACCACCAACAAGTGCACATTCACTTCTAATACAACCCTCTGCAATACCTTTTACCACTTGTGTTGCTTCTTCAACATCAAGTTTTGCAGTTGCATAATAATCTAGGAAAAATAATGGTTCTCCAAAGTTACATAATAAATCATTTGAACACATAGCAACTAAATCAATTCCAACTGTATCAAATTTTTTTGCATCAATTGCAAGTTTTAGTTTTGTACCAACTCCATCTGTTCCAGATAGAATTACTGGTTTTTTGTAACCACTTGGTAATTCAAATGCACCAGCAAATGAACCTATCCCACCTAGAACTCCAGGAATCATTGTTGATTTTACATAAGGTTTGATATTTTCTACAAACTGATTTCCAGCATCAATATCAACCCCAGCATCTTTGTAACTAACTGTTGCCATTATTCACCTTTTTCATATTCTATTTTCTAATCTACTATTAGTTTAAAATTTTTTTGGTATTATAGCAAAATGTTTATAAATATTAAGGACTATATATAATGAAAGATAATAACGCGTTTAATGAAATGATGGTGCATTTACCATTATGTACACACAAAGAAGCTTCTAATGTTCTGATTATTGGAACTACAAATGAAGATATGAGAAATCAAGCTGCTAAGCATAATAAAACTTCAAATATTGAATTTGGAGATTTATCACTACTTACTTCTAAAAATGAAAAAATTATTGATGTAATAATTCTAACAGATGTAAAAATTGATGAATTGTTATTAGCAAACATTGAAAGAATTCTAAAAAATGATGGTTTAATTGCTTTTGCTTCAAAAGCATTTTCAAGAGATGAAGATCAATTATTTGCTGATTTAAAACTTGTTGGAACAAAATTTTGGATTGCTATGCCATTTAAATTTGGTCATAATACTTCAATTATTGCTTCAAAAAGATACCATCCAACAGCTGATATAAATCTTCAAAGAGCTGATTTATTAGATGGATTAGATTACTATTCAGCTGAAATTCACAACGCATCTTTTGTATTTCCAGCAGCAGAGTTTAGAGCTTTAACTGGAATTGCTAAAAGATAAAAAACTGCTATTAAATATAAATAAATCATTATTATTGTAGAATATTTCTTATGAGTAATGATTTATTTAAAAATGCAATCGCCTTAACTGGCGGAATTTCAACAGGCAAAAGCACTGTTTGTAACCTCTTCAAACTTCACGGTTTTTTAACAATTGATGCTGATTTAATTGCACATAAATTGTTGGATGAAAATTCAAATAAAATTGCCACAATGTTTGGTGAGCAATATGTTGAAAATGGAAAAGTTTTAAGAAAAGAGCTAGGTAAAATTATATTTTCAAATGAAGAAAATAAACTAAAACTTGAAGCCCTACTTCACCCACTAATCAAAGAAGAAATTATTAAAGAATCAAGAATATTTGAAAGCCAAAATAAGCCATATTTTGTAGATATTCCTTTATTTTTTGAGAAAATGAACTACCCTATCTCAAAATCATTGGTAATTTATACTCCCAAAGAGATTCAAATCCAAAGACTTATGAAAAGAGATAATATTGATGAAAATGAAGCAAAATTAAAAATATCAAATCAAATGGATATTGAAGAAAAAAGAAAATTAGCTGATATGGTAATTGATAATTCACAAAATTTAAAACATCTTCAAAATGAAGTTGAACGAATCATCGGAGAGATTATATGACATATACAAAATATAGTGCAAGTGGAAATGACTTTGTAATTTTTCACACTTTTATTGAAAAAGATTATGCAAATGATGCTATAAAATTATGTAATAGAACAGAAGGAATTGGTGCAGATGGATTAGTTGTTATTGTTCCATCAAATGATGCTGATTTTAAATGGTTATTTTATAATAGTGACGGAAGTTACGCTTCTATGTGTGGAAATGCAACTAGAGCCGTTTCTCATTATGCATTTTCTAATAATTTAGTTCCATCAAAT
>JAIELU010000248.1 GCA_019752775.1 Campylobacterales bacterium
AAGCCATACAAATAATTCAGATGATTTAGGTTATCAAAATTTTGTAGCTCCAATTACCAATTCTATTTTAAATGAATATAAAAAAGATGATTTAGGTTTGGATTTTGGTTGTGGGAAAGATTCTCCCATAATCAAAGTTTTAAGACAAAATGAATATAAAATATTTGAATATGACCCATATTTTTTTGATGATAAAAAACTATTAGAACAAAAATATGATTATATCGCTTGTTGTGAAGTAATCGAGCATTTTTATAATCCTAAAAAAGAGTTTGAACTATTGAAATCTTTATTAAAAGATGACTCAACTTTGTATTTGATGACGGGAATTTATAGGGATAATATTGATTTTTCAAAGTGGTGGTATAAAAATGATTTAACCCATGTTTTTATTTTTAGAGAAAAAACTTTTGAATGGATAAAAAAAGAGTTTGGATTTAAAAATATGTTTATTGAAAAGAATTTTATAAAGTTTAGTTAGAAGTTAGAAAAAACTAAAGAGGAAATTCCTCTTTAATTTTAAAAGAAATTACCCTAAAATCTCATCTTTAACTGTTTCTGGGTGGTCAAGTGAATATTTGAATTTTTCCATATCAATTTGTTTATCCCAAGCACCAACAACAACAGCTGCAACTGCATTTCCACACAGATTTCCAACAGCTCTCATTTCACTCATAAATTTATCAACACCTAATAAAACAGCAACAGTAACAACAGGAATTACTCCACCAAGTGCTGAAAGTGTTCCAGCAAGTACAATAAATCCAGAACCTGTAACTCCCACAGCACCTTTTGAAGTAACCATTAAAATAATAATGATACTAAGTTGTTGACCAAGAGTTAATGGAATATTAAAGGCTTGCGATAAAAATATAACTGAAAGTGATAGATAAATATTTGTACAATCAAGATTAAATGAATATCCAGTTGGAATAACTAATCCAGTTGTTCCTCTACTCACTCCTGCTGCTTCTAATCTTCTCATAAGTGGCGCTAAAGCTGATTCACTTGAAGATGTAGCAAATACAATTAATACTTCTTTATAGATAAATCTCATAAATTTGAAAACATTAATTTTGAATATAGCTAAGATAATCCCAAGTACAATAAAAATAAATGCACAAACAGAAATAAACATTACACCCAATAAACTAGCCATATTAACTAAAGAAATAATACCAAATTTACCAATTAGAAATGACATAGCACTAAAACTTGCAATTGGACTTAACCACATTAAAACTGTTAAAATTTTGAAGAAAAAGTTTTGTGCAGTTTCGATTGGAGCTAAGATTTTATCTTTATAAACTCCAGCAAATGCAGAGATTAAAATAGCCAATGTTAAAGCCATTACTAATACTTGAAGAGTTTGTCCATTTAAAAATGGAGTAATAGGATCAGTAGGAATTGCTCCTTTTAAAATAGACCAAACAGAACCTAAATGTGGGTCAGCATGTGTAAATTTTTCAACACTTGCTGGGTCAAGTGAATCAACTGAAAGATTCATTCCACTTCCTGGTGCAAATACATTACCAAATAAAACACCGATTGCTAAAGCAAAGGTACTTACAATTTCAAAGTAAACAAATGCTTTAAATCCAATTGTTCCAACTTCTTTAAGACTTTTTAACCCAACAATACCTGAAATAATTGTTAAAAAGATAATAGGTCCAACAAGCCATTTAAGTCCTTGAATAAACCAATCAATACCAGGTTTTGCTTGAACTGCTAATTTGGGATCAACCATACCAAAAATAATACCCGCGATAATTGCAATAATAACCCAAAAAGCTAAACTTTTAACAGTATAACTCTTCCAGTTTCTTTTTTTATTTTCTATTTCTTCCAAGAAATATCCTTAAGTTTTTTTATTGATAGACTATATCTATAAATTATGTCTATCTTATGTAAGTTTATTCTTCCCTAATAGTTTTAAAATATATTTTTGTAAAATGAGGTCAAAAGAAACATAGTTAAATTAACTTAATTTTGATTCTATATTTTTAAAAGTAATTGAAAAACAAGCACCTGTATACATTTTGTGTTTATATTCAAAGGTATCATTAGAAACAAAAATATGGGCATTATGGTGTTTTGTAATGATTTGATAAGCCATAGATAATCCAATTCCTGTACCAATACTTTTATGTTTAGTAGTAAAATATGGTTCGAATATTTTATTAATTACGCCTTCAGGAATTCCACCTGCATTATCTCTGATTCTTAAGATTAAAGCATCATTTATGGCTTTTGTTTCAATAAAAATAAATCTATCTTCACTTTCTTTAATATTTTCTTTTAAAGCATCTTTTGAATTATTTAGTATATTTATTAAAGCTTGAATAAGTTGATTTTCATAACCATCAATTTTAATATCATCATCTGTATCTAAAATCATTGTAATATTGTGGCTAACAATTGATGGATTCAAAATAGATAATGTTTTTTTGATAATATTTGAAACTAGAATTTCTCCTTTATCATTTGAATTTTGAATAAAATTCCTAAAATCATCAATAGTATTTGATAGATAATTTGTTTGTTTTATAATATTTTCCATATCAGGAATAAGTTCTTTTTCATCAAATTGGTTAAATTCCATTTTTACTTTTATTCCACTTGCAATAGTTGAAATAAGACTTAATGGTTGTCTCCATTGGTGCGCAATATTTCCAATCATTTCACCCATTGAAGCCAATTTTGATTGTGATTCCATAAGTTTATGTTGAGTTATATCTTTTACACTTAATAGAATTCTTTTTTTATCAGGTAGTAAAACCATAGATACATTTACTGTAACACTTCTATTATCTTTTACTATACAAGTTTTTTCAAAATCAGTAACAAAACCTTTTTCAGTAATTGTTTCAAAGGCAATCTCAACTCTTTCTAAATCTTCAGGAGCAGTAAGTTTAATACAAGAAGTTTTTAGTAACTCTTCTCTTGAAAAACCAGTCAAGTTTATATATGCACCATTAAATTCTAAAAAATTACTATTTAAATCAATTATTGCTAATCCATCAATAGAATAATTAAAAATTGTTTCAAACTCATTTTTTTGTTCTTCTATTTGTTTTTGAATTTTTATTTTATCTGTAACATCGTAGAACCAGCCAATAACTGCTTCTTCTTCATCATAAATTATATTCATGTATGAAGCGATTACCCAAACTTCATTACCATTTACATTTAAAGAAATTAGTTTATTTTCAATTCTTTCATTTCTTTCTAAAGAGTCCAAAATATCTTTATATATTGATTCGTGAATATAGTAAACTTTTGGATTTTTATTTATTAATTCTCTTTCTTGAATATCAATTAATTTTAAATATGAATTATTGGCAAAAACTATATCCTCTCCATTATTTGTGGCAATCCTAACTGCAATTGGACTCATTTGTAAAAGAGATTTCAGTCTATTTTCATTATCTTTTAAAGTTTTTCTTGAACTTTTTATGGTTTCAATCATATTATTCATAGTATTTGAAAGTAAAAATATCTCTTTTGAACCTCGTAAAGAGAACTTTTCATTAGGTATTCCATCTTTATCTGTATCATTTATGATTTTAATCATATTAGAAATAGGTTTTAATATAAAGTGACGGATAGTTAGAAATAATGAAAAAATAAGTACTAATGAAATGATTATCGCTTCTATTATATTATTAAAAATGATTTTATCAAGTTCGGTATCTAGTGTTTTATTTGAAATATATATGTGAATTGTTGCAATTTTATTTGATTCTTGATTTGTTATATCAAAAACTTTTTCATAATATGCTTCTGATAATAAGTTTTGATGAATATCATTGTTAAAATCAACAATATTCCAATTTTCATCTCTAATTTTTCCACTAATTTCATACTCTTTACCTAAGAGTTTTCCCATATTATAATCTTTAAGAACAATTGCAAATAATATATCATTAGATTCCATTTCATTGAATAAAGCTTTTTCATATTCATTTATAGAGTATGAAGCAACTAAATTTTTAATATTATTTTTTAGTTCTAAAATTATACTATTTGAGTTGTTTTTCATATCAGAAATAAGATG
>JAIELU010000042.1 GCA_019752775.1 Campylobacterales bacterium
AGTCTTCAATTTTATCTTTATTTCGTCCCGCATCAAAAATATTCATTGTTTTACAAGTGTAAAGATATGAAAGTGGGTCAAAAATATTTGGAAAAGCATAAGAGTTATATTCTAAATATTTTTCTACTTCAAATCTTCCAAATAATTCATACAAACCATCCGTTGATGAATACTCTCTTCCAAATTTATTATTAAAAAAATTAGGACTTAAATAACATATTAATCCAGCCATTCTTCCAACTGCAAGTCCTGGAAGTCCTAAAGCCTTTGGATCATCTTTTTTGTAATTTCCCTTATTAAAAATTGGGTCATGTCTAACTGCTTCCATACCAACTTTGTTAAAAGCTATCGCCCAAGGTCTTGTATATGCAGTAGTTGCCAAAGCAATAATATCATCGGCAAATGTTGGATGTTCGATTGCATAACAAAGTGCTTGCATTCCTCCCATACTTCCACCAATTACAGCTTTTGCTTTTGTAATTCCTAATCTTTTATATAACTTCATTTGAGCTTTTACAATATCAGAAATTGCAAGAACTGGAAATTTTAATCTATACTCTTTTTTTGTTGATGGATCTATACTCATGGGATTCGTCGAACCATAAGAAGAGCCAATATTGTTTGAGCAGATAACAAAATATTTTGTAGTATCAATAGCTTTTCCATCACCGATGAATTTATCCCACCAACCAGCTTTTGCCTCATCGGCATATCTTCCAGCTGCATGATGACTTAATGATAAGGGATGACAAATCACAATTACATTTGATTTATCTTCATTTAATTGCCCATAAGTTTCATAAATAATTTCAAAAGACTCTAAAAGTCGTCCACTTTCTAAGTATAAGTGTTCATTAAATTTTTCTACTTTTGTCTCTATTCTCAAACTATTTCCAATCTTTTTTTATTAAATTAAGGGCTCTATAATATCTAAACTATCATAAGAATAGGATTTATTAGACTATTTTATGCCTTGTATAAATCCTCTAATTGTACTTTCATAAGTTCTTGCCAAACTAAACTTGGTTGCCATATATCAAAAATAGATAAATCTATTTGCTCAAAAGGTGTATGTAAAATATATTTGTGATAAACATACATAAAAGCACTAACTCTGTAATTTTTTGCACAGTGAATCCAAACTTTATTTGCACCAAGGGCTTGTAAAATATTTAAAAATAGTTTTAAATCTGATATTTTTGGATTTTCAAAATCAACAGGAATATGGATATAACTCATATTTAAAGAACTCACTATTTTGTCTTCATTTTCCAAAGCATTTGAAGTTGTGGGTACAGCTAAATTTATAACTACTTCAAAACCTTCTTTTGCTATTAACTCTAACTCTTCAATTTTTGGTTGACCTGATGTTGAAATTAACTCATTTATTTTTACATAATTTAAGATTTTGTTCATTTTTAGCTCCCATTTTTTCTTATTTTATGATTATCTTTCTTATTCGTAAGTTAATTTAATTATAATTTGAAAATCAAAAATTAGAAGGGTTTTATAAATGACTATGTCAAAATCGCAAGATGCTATAAAAGCTTGTGAAATAGTAAGAGCTTTGCAAAAAAGATTTGTTGATAAATTAGATGACTTAAGTGCAAGATATGGCGAAAATAAAAAATTCCAAGAAGTTAATTGGTTACGAAATAATGGAGTTTATGGTGGTGGAAGTAGATTTGAGGCCAAAGATGAATTTTTATTTAATACAGCAAGTGTAAATGTCTCACAAGTTCATTATGATGAAGATTTAACAAAAAACTTGCAAAGTGCAACTGCAATTTCAACAATAATTCATCCAAAAAATCCAAATGTTCCATCAATTCATATACATATTAGTCTTACAAGTTTTAAAGATGGAAATTTTTATTGGCGAATTATGGCTGATTTAAATCCAAGTATAGAAAATATTGAAGATAAAAATAGTTTTGAAAAAAGTATAAAAAAAGTTTCAAAAGAAAATTTCGAAGAGGGAATAAAACAAGGAAATAAATATTTTTTTATACCAGCTTTAAATAAACATCGAGGGACTTTCCATTTTTATTTAGAAAACTACAAAAGTGAAAATAAAAATCAAGATTTTATATTTGCTCAAGATTTTGGAGAAATAGCCATAGATACTTATGTAGATATTATCTCAAATGCTTTTAAATCTAGAAAAATTTTTAGTGTTTCAGATATAAAGAAACAGCTAGATTATCATACTTTATATCTTTTTCAAGTTTTAACACTAGATAGAGGAACAACCTCTGGACTTTTAATTCATAATGAAAATGATGTAGGGATAATGGGATCACTTCCAAAATTTGTAAATAAAAAACTACTAATTTCTTGGATTCCAAACATGGAAGAAGTTCAAAAAATATTATTAGAAAATATTATTTCTAATATAGATGATAATGGAGTAATAAATACTCAAACAAAAGTAAAATTAGCTCAAGTTGTAAGAAATCACTATAAAAACAATCCAAATGCACTAAAATATCAAGCAAGTGGGACAGTTATTCCAAATACAGTAAATAATCACATAAAAGGAAATAAATATGAATAGTATAGAACAGTTAGAAAAATTATTAAAAACAGAAGTTTTAGTTCAAGTAAATGAAGAAATAGAAACAATTGAAAAATTGATTAAAAAACAAAAAAATAATGAAGATTTAAGAATCGAATTAAATTATATGCTTGATGTAAAAAAATATTATGATGAAGTAATAACGCATATTAAAGGGAAAATATTAAAAGATGAAGATGCAGTTAAAATACTTCAAGATTTAGAAGATATGACAGATGATGAGGATGATATATAAGAATATTTTAGGGCTTTAAATAAAGATTTAAAGCCCTATTCTGATTGTTAAAAGATTTTTAGTTCAATTGATATTGAACAATATAATCTCTCATTAAAGGTGGTGTATCAAAATAATTTTCGCTATCAGCTAAAATACTATTATTTTGATTACTATTTTCTTCATTTCCTTCTGAAATTTCTTCCAGTTCATCATTTTTTGATTCAAATCCAGTTGCTACAATAGTGATTTTTACTTCATCTTTTTCTAAAGTACTATCAGATGTAGTTCCAAAGATAATCTCAGCATTAGAATCCATTCTATCATTTATAGTTCCCATTACATCATTAATAGCAAATAATGAAACTTGTGGATGAATATTAAAGTGAATCAAAATACCTTTAGCGCCATTTAACGAAACTTTATCAAGTAATGGAGAATCAATAGCATCTTCTAAGGCTCTTTGCGCTGCATTTTCACCTTTTGCTCGACCTATTCCCATTAATGCCATACCTTTGTGTTGCATAATAGTTTTAACATCTGCAAAGTCTGTATTAATATCTGAATTACCTGGATTTAAGATAACTTCACTCATTCCATTTACAGCTTGATATAAAATATTATCAATGATTTTAAAGGCATCTTTCATCCCAACATTTTCATCAATAATTTCTAATAATCTATCATTTGGAACGATGATAATTGAATCACTTACTTTTTTAAGTTCTTCAAGTCCAAGATTTGCTAAACCTGCTCTTTTTTTACCTTCCCAAGTAAATGGTTTTGTAACAACTGAAACAGTTAATGCTCCAATCTCTTTTGCAGCTTTTGCAATAATAGCAGCAGCTCCAGTTCCAGTTCCACCACCAAGACCAGCAGCAATAAAAATAATATCAGCACCTTTTAAAGTAGCTTTAATCTCTTCATAACTCTCAACTGCTGAATCTCGTCCAACTTCTGGTTTCATACCAGCACCTAAACCTTTTGTAAGTTTAAGTCCTAGTTGTATTTTTTTTGGAGCTTTTGAGATATGTAAAACTTGTAAATCTGTATTAGCTGCAATTAAATCAATTTTATGAGAACCTTCATTTATCATGTGGTTAATCATATTACAACCACCACCTCCTACTCCAATAACAGCAATTTTTGCTACATTATCAGATAAAACTTTGCTTGGCATATCCACTTTTATATCATCCACTCTAAATAAATTTTCCATTAAAACCACTCCGATACTTTATTCCAGAATTTTGACACACCTTTTT
>JAIELU010000081.1 GCA_019752775.1 Campylobacterales bacterium
ATATAGTTTTCCAAAAGTTTTTGACCCACTTTCATATTTATATATTTGTAAAACGATGAATATTTTTGATGCAGGAAGAAATAAAGATAAACTTGAAGATTCATTTGAAAAAGTTCAAGCAAATCTCCATTTAATAGCTTTTAGTGATGATATGTTATTTTTTCCTGAAGAGATGGAAGAGATAAGGGATATAATGATAAAACTAGGTCGAGAAAATAAAGTTACTTATAAATTAGTGCAAAGCCAATCAGGACATGATTCATTTTTGGTTGAAGTTGAAAAGTTTGAAAATCATGTAAGAGAAATATTAAAGGACAAATAGATGCAAGATACAAAAGAGTTAGAACAAATAAATTTTGAAGAAAAAATCATAAAAGCAAAAGAGCTTTTAGAAAAACTATCAAACCCCCAAATTACTTTAAGTGATTCAATTAAAGTGTATAAAACAGGAGTGAAAGAATTAGAAGATGCTCAAAAACTTCTTGATGAAGCAAAACTAATTTTTTCAACTGTTAACAAAGAGTAGAATATAAAAAATAACTTGTCTTATCTGATTATTTTAAAGGATAATCAGATAATTTAACAAAGGTAAAACCTTGTTCTTTAAGTTTTTTAATAACTCTTATAATTCCATCTCTAGTTTGTGATTCTGGATGATTAAACTGAATTACTGCAATTTCTCCACCTTTTACATCTATAAATGCTTCTTCGATTTTTTTAGCACTTAAAGTAGCTCCCTCATCTCCTAAAATAGAAAAACCTACAACCTCATGTTTTAAATTATTTGCAATCTTTACAGCAACTTCATCATAATATCCAGTTGCTGAACGGAAATATTTTGTTTTTTTATTTGTAATTAACTCAATTTTTTTAGCATTTAATTCAATTTCATCAAAAAGTTCAGAAACATTTGCTGTTCCCGTTATTCCTTGAGCAGATTTACCATCAACAGAAGCTGGTTTATGTAAATATCCATGATTTCCTATTTCAAAAAGTGGATTAGAAGCTAAATGTTTCATATTTTCAGGATTTCTATCAATCCATGTTCCATTTACAAATAAAGTTGCTGGAATTTTTTCTTTTTCTAAATATGCAATCAGGTGATTGTCATATCCCATTCCACCATCTATTCCACAAGCATTCATTGTAAGTGCAATTACTTTTTTATTTGTATTTAACTTTGATTTAACACCAGTTACTTTTTCTCCCCATTGTTTAGGAATTTGTTTTTCATATTTTTTCTCAATAGACAGTTTCAATTTCTCATAATTATCTTGAGGATTAGTTGAAGCGGAATTAGCAGTTAAAGCTAAAAGAGAAAGTGATAGAAAAATAGAGATTTTTTTCATTTGTTGCCTTATATTATTTTCTTTTTTCGTATTATACAATACATAGATTATTAATACTTGAGTTTGGTCATAGTATTTTAATTTTAATTTGATATTATTACAAAATAGTATAAAAATAATAATCTTATGTAATATAGTAAGGAATAAATAATGAAAAATGAATTCAATGAATATTTTAATAGACAAATCAAACTTTGGGGTCAAGAAACACAAGACTCTCTACAAAATAAAAAAGTAGCAATCATTGGAAGTGGTGGGCTTGGATGTACTTTAGGAATTGCTTTAGGAGCTTCTGGAATAGGGGAATTTACTTTTGTGGATTTTGATACGGTTGGAGTTCATAATATCCATAGACAAATAGGTTTCAAAGTTGGTGATAATGGAAAATACAAAGCAGAAGTTTTAAAAGAGCTTATGGAATCAAGATGTCCTTATGTGAAAGTAAATGCTTTTACGCAAAGTTTTGATGAGTTTGCAAAAAAAGATTTAACTTTTGATTTAATCATAGATGCAACTGATAATCTTCCAACACGAGCAGCTATAAATGAATATTGTATGAAACACAATCAACCTTGGATTTATGGTAGTGTTGAAGAGTTTCATGGGCAAGTTTGTTTTTTTGAAAAAGCCTCTTATGAAGCAGTTTTTCAAATAAATGATAGAAAACCAAATGGAATTGCATGTCCAATTGTAATGCATATTGGTTCACTTCAAGCAAATTTAGCTTTGAGATATTTAGCAGGTCTTAGTGTGAAAAAAGATGTTTTATATTATCTCTCTTTTGATAATGATGGCACTTTAAATACTAAAAAGTTCAATCTTCCAACAGCTTAAGATTGAGGTTTTTACCTCATTTTAAGCACTTTTTAGATACACTCAACAAATTTTATAAAATATATATGGGGAATTTTTATGCCAAAAAGAGAAGATATAAAGTCTATTTTACTTATCGGTTCTGGACCAATCGTTATTGGTCAAGCATGTGAGTTTGATTACTCTGGTACACAAGCTACAAAAACGCTTAAAGAATTAGGGTATAGAGTTGTTTTAATAAATTCTAATCCAGCAACAATCATGACTGATCCTGAATTTGCTGATAAAACTTACATTGAACCAATTACAGAAGCTGTAGTTGCGAAGATAATTGAAAAAGAAAAAATTGATGCTATATTACCTACAATGGGTGGACAAACAGCACTTAATGTTGCAACTTCAATGTATGACAAAGGTATGCTAGATGGTGTTGCGTTCCTTGGAGCTCATCCTGATGCTATTAAAAAAGGTGAAGATAGACATCTTTTTAATGAAGCAATGGTAAAAATTGGTATGGATTTACCAAGAAGTGCAAATGCTTATACTGTAGAAGAAGCTATGAAAGTTGCAAAAGAAATCGGTTTTCCAGTAATCTCAAGAGCCTCATTTACCCTAGCAGGTGGAGGGAGCGGTGTTGCTTACAATATGGAAGAGTTCAAAAAACTTGCAGAATCAGGAATTGAAGCATCTCCAATTAATGAAATTGAAATTATGGAATCTATGCTTGGATGGAAAGAGTACGAAATGGAGGTTATCAGAGATAATAAAGATAACTGTATTATCGTATGTTCTATTGAAAACTTAGACCCAATGGGTGTTCATACAGGAGATTCTGTAACTATTGCACCTGCACTTACACTTACAGATAAAGAATATCAAGATATGAGAAATGCATCTTTTGCAATTCTTAGAGAAATAGGTGTTGATACAGGTGGTTCAAATGTACAATTCTCAATTTGTCCAGATACTGGAAGAATGATTGTAATTGAAATGAATCCAAGGGTTTCAAGAAGTTCCGCACTTGCATCAAAAGCAACTGGTTATCCAATTGCAAAAGTAGCAACTTTACTTGCTGTTGGATTTACACTTGATGAAATTCAAAATGATATTACTGGAACAACTGCATCATTTGAACCTGTTATTGACTATATCGTTACAAAAATTCCAAGATTTACTTTTGAAAAATTTCCAAAAGCTGACTCAACTTTAACAACTTCTATGAAATCTGTTGGTGAAGTAATGGCAATTGGAAGAACTTTTAATGAATCTATTCAAAAAGCTCTTTGTTCACTTGAAACTGGACTTGTAGGATTTGATAGAATTGATGGTGATTTAGATTTCATTAAAAAAGAGATTAGAAGACCAAATGATAAAAGACTTTTATATGTTCTTGAGGGAATGAGAAAAGGACTTACAAATGAAGATGTTTTTGAATTATCAAAAATTGACCCATGGTTTTTATCTAAATTTAGAGAAATATTTAACTTAGAAACATCAATAAATGAATCTATTTTAACAGATGAAACTTTTATGAGAAAAATCAAAACTAATGGATTTAGCGATAAAATGATTGCAACTTTGATTGGTAAAACAGAAGAAGATGTATATCAGGCAAGAAAAGCTTTAGATGTTGATTTTGAATACAATGAAGTTGATACTTGTTCTGCTGAGTTTAAAGCCTTAACTCCATATTTATACTCAACTACAAACATTACAAAACTTCCAAAAGTAGCAAAAGTAGAATCACTTGAGAAAAAAGTTATGATTATTGGTGGTGGTCCAAATAGAATCGGTCAAGGAATAGAGTTTGATTATTGTTGTGTACATGCATCATTTGCTTTAAATGAAATGGGTATAAAAACAATTATGTATAACTGCAACCCTGAAAC
>JAIELU010000035.1 GCA_019752775.1 Campylobacterales bacterium
ATATCCACATTTTTTTTCAACATCTGCAGATATCATATTAATATATCGTTCATTTAGGATACTTATTCCTTTTATCCCTGCCCAATTCTCAATATATCTTGTTCCCTTTTTATCAGGAAAAGAGTCGTCTTTTATCATTCTAACTGGTGCTTTTGCCTTGATAAGGCTCTCATTCCATGCTGTAGATGGATTTGAAGTTGCACATCCAGTAAGTAAAGTAATTAAAGCAGTACCAACTAGTATTCCGTATTTCATATTGTTCTCCGCAAATTTATATTTTAATAGCTGTCTAAAATAACTATTTATTGAAGATACATTTTATAATAAATGGACTTAAATAATAATATTAATAATATAATTATTAATTTAGATATGAGCTATTCTATAAATAATAGATTTAAGAAAATATCCTTTTACTAACCCCTTATTCAATCTATGCTAAAATCCAAAATGAATAAAAAATACCAAATACTAAAAGATATTTTCGGACACGATAAATTTAGAAGTTTTCAAGAAGAGGTTGTTGATTGCATTCTTAACAAACAAGATGTTTTGACAATTTTGCCAACAGGTGGTGGAAAATCACTTTGTTATCAACTTCCTACCCTTCTTATGAACGGAACTACTGTTGTAATTTCTCCACTTATTGCGCTTATGCAAGACCAGATAAAAGCACTTAATGATTTGAATATTAGTGCTGAAATGATTAGTTCTGCTACTTCAAACGATGAAAATAGTTTCACTCTTCAAAAGCTTTTAAATGGTGAACTAAAGTTTATTTATGTGGCACCTGAAAGGTTCACTTCAAATGAGTTTGTTGCCGTTTTACAGCGAATAAATATAAACTATTTTGTAATAGATGAAGCGCACTGCGTATCTGCTTGGGGTCATGAGTTTAGGGCTGAGTATAGAAATCTTGATAGATTAAAAAGATTTTTTCCAAATACTGCAATTTGTGCATTTACTGCAACTGCTACAAAAAAAGTTGAAGCTGATATTGCTTCATCTTTGAACTTGCAAAATCCAAGACATTTCAGAGCAAAAACTGTAAGAGATAATCTTGATATAAAAGTTGAACCACGAATTGCAAATGGAAAAACACAAATATTAAACTTCCTAAAAACTCACAAAGGTTTATGTGGAATCATCTACACCTTTACAAGAAAAGAAGCAGAATCAACGGCCGAGTTCTTGAGTGAAAGCGGCTACAGTGCAAAAGCCTATCATGCGGGACTTAGTAATGATAGAAAAAATGAAGTTTTTAATGATTTTGTATATGAAAAAATAGATATTGTAGTGGCAACCATTGCTTTTGGTATGGGAATTGATAAATCAAATATTCGTTTTGTAATTCATACTTCATTGCCAAAAACTCTTGAAAACTATTATCAAGAAATAGGTCGGGCAGGTCGTGATGGAGCAATGTCTTATGTTTATATGCTTTATTCAAAAAGCGATGAGGTAAAAAGAAAAATACAAATAGAAGAAGCCATAGACAATGCTTACAAGCAAACTGGACTTGATAAGTTAGAGTTTATGTATAGATATTGTGTGAGCAATAATTGCCGTCATAAAATGATTGCAGGTTATTTTGAAGATGAGATTGAAGCTTGTAAAACTCTATGTGATAACTGCACAAAAGGTGAAGTGGAACAAGTTGATATGAGTGTGGATGCTCAAAAACTTCTAAGTGCCATTTATAGAAGTGAACAAAGATTTGGATTAAATCACATCATAGATATTTTAAGAGGTTCAAAAAATCAAAAGTTATTAGATTTTGGACATGATAAACTGAGCGTTTACAATCTAGGAATTGATAAAAGCAAAAATGAGTGGATAGCAATTGCAGATAAATTAATAGATATTCAAGCTTTGGTTTTAGGGGAATTTCGAGTTTTAAAGATTTCAAATTTAGGGTTAGAGATTTTAAAAGGTAAAGAGAAACTTTTTATAGATAGTGATAAATTAGGAATTGCTTCAAAAATCCAAGAAGAAGAGACTGAACTAAGTTTTGATGAGCTAATTTATGAAAGATTCAGAACTTTACGAAGAGAGATTGCATTAGAGCATGAAGTTCCAGCTTATGTGATATTTGGAGATAAAACTTTAAAAGAGTTTGCACTAAAGTTGCCAATTACAAAAGATGAAATGTTAAATATAAATGGTGTTGGTCTTGTAAAATATGAGAAGTATGGAGAGACTTTTTTGAATTTATCAAAAGAGATAAAAGAAGAGTTTTCTGAAAAACTTGAACAAAAAGAGCCTTTGAAGAAACTCACAAAAACATATCTTGAAACTTATGAGCTTTTAAATGAAGGGAAAAGTGTAGAAGAGATTGCCCAAATTAGAGATTTAGGATTAACCTCAGTTCTTAGTCATATTTCAGTTTTAGCTGAACATGAAAAAATCTCAAAAGAGAAAAAAGAAGAGTTATTAAAACCCCTTGAAATTCCTTTAAATATTAAAGCTTGGATAGAAGAGGGAACTAAACTTGAAAGCCTAAAAGAGTTAAGACAATATTTGTATTTGTATGAATATTTATCTAAGAAAAGTTGACTAATATAGAGTAAAATACAATAGAAAAGGGAGAGGATTCTATTGTATTTTTTATTCGATTATTTTAAATTTTTCTTTGCATATTGTCTAACTTCATCATTACTATCTTGAGCTAAAATTTTTAAAACACTAACTGCTGTTTGAGGGTCTTTTGCAATAGTTATTCTAACATTTAATGAAGCTTTTGAACTTAGGTAGTCTTCACTTAAGTCTGCGAACTTATCATTTGCATTTGCTATATTAAATAGAGCTACTGTTAATAAACTAATTGTAATTATTTTTTTCATATTTAAATCCTTTTTTGTAATTTGTAAAGGAAGTATATGTAAATAGGATAATAAGTGTCTTGATTTAAATCAATATAGGATACAAATTATCTTATTTTTTAATCATCACTAAACCATTTCTTATTATAATCTTTTAAAGACTCTGGATAATGCCTATGTTTTGGGATGTTGTTTACGATTATAGCAATTATTAATAAAATAAATGCTCCTGAAGTAACAGGAACTAAAACATAAAAGAATTCTAATTCATGTATTTGAGGACTTCCAATTACCGCGATAAGTGCAGTTGCTCCACCTGGTGGATGAAGGGTTAAAGTTAGTTGCATTACTAATATTGAAGTTGCAACAGCAAAAGCAGATGCTAATAAAATATGTGAAGAAAATAGTTTATATGAAATAACACCAATAATAGCAGATAATATATGTCCACCAAGAAGGTTTCTCGGTTGAGCCAAAGGAGAGTTAACCGCTCCATAAACTAAAACAGCACTAGCTCCAAAAGAACCAATAACCAAAGTTAAATCTGTATCATCTAAAAAATCACTATGAAAATAAGATATAGCTAATATTCCCAAAAAAGAACCTATCCAAGACCAAATAATATTTGACTTTTCTAAAGGTTCTGAATTTATTTTTTTGAATTGTTTAAAAAATGTTTTCATTCTACATACTATCAAAAAAGATTTTTTTGATAAATGATTTGAGTCAATTTAAATTAAAAGACGAAAATCTTTTTTTAGAATATAAATCAGCAATAAATCAACTAAATTTCTATACTATATATAAAAAATAACTAAAATTAAATACAAGGTAAAATAATCTAGTGAAACAAGAGAAAAATTTCATTTTTGATAAAATAAAGTGTAACATCCTTATAGTAGATGATTCTAAAACAATAAATAATGTTTTAACTAAAAAATTTCAAACTAATGGGTATACAACTTTTAATGCATATACTTTATTTGAAGCTAGAGAAATAATCAAACAAAATGAAATTCATTATTTGATTTTAGATATAAATCTTCCTGATGGAAAAGGTTATGATTTATTAGATGATTTAAAAGATTATTCAATAAAAGTTTTTATTTAAGAAAAATTGACAATTTCAGTTAATTATGATAACAATATTAAACATGTTATATTCTCTTAATAAATTTTGATAAAC
The DNA here is from genome assembly GCA_019752775.1 of Campylobacterales bacterium. GTDB lineage: Bacteria > Campylobacterota > Campylobacteria > Campylobacterales > Arcobacteraceae > Aliarcobacter. The sequence continues at coordinate 4,009 of JAIELU010000035.1, forward strand.
TGAATGTCTGATTTCAAATTTTTTATAAAATCAAAT
>JAIELU010000165.1 GCA_019752775.1 Campylobacterales bacterium
TCAAAGTTTCTAAGTGGGCAAGTTCCAATTGCATATAATCCAACATTAATTTTTTTTGTTTCATCTATATCTCTTACATAACCATTTAAAATAATTGCTTTCCAGTTGTTATTTCTCGCAAATGCCATTAGCTTATCTCCAACAACTCCAAAAAATTGTTGAGCATTATCAACTACTACAATTTTTCCTTTTCCACTTTCATCTCTTAACATTTCTAATAAACGCCAGTTACTTTTATCAAGTTTAACCGTTACTATTTCTCCACTAAATTGTTTTAATCCACCATAATTTTTAAATTTTGCTGATAAAACTTGTATTCTTTTATCTCTATTATCATCGCATAAATCTGCTGTTTGAATACTCATAATTGTTCCTTCTTTCCTAAATAAATAATATTCTTATAGTAATGAAATAAAATGTATAAAAAGTGTATAAATTAAATAAATATTAAAATAAAATATTAATTTTATTAAATAAGCTAAAAAGTAACAATATGATAATTATATGAAATATACTATAATCAAAAAAAAATATGTGAGAAAAAATGAAAAAATTTACCAATGAATCGATGTTAATGATAATTTCTTATTTAGAAGAAGAAGTAAAAAATAAAGATGAGATATTGTTTGAAGTACTAAATCCAGATGTTAATATTAATATTTATGCAGGAGAAATACTAAAAATTGAAAATCAAGAGTTTATTTATCGGTCTTATAAATCTTGGTGTGATTTGGCTGAATTATTTTTTTGTAAGATAATAATTAGCTCAATAAACTCAACTACAATTGTAATTAAATTGCAAAAACTAAATAAAAATGATTCATTCCACAAAGATTTAAATGATGAAAAAAATGAAAAATATGGTGAAAATTCAACCTTTTTTAGAATAAACAAAAATGAGGAACCAGCTTTTTTATATGCGTACACAAATGCTTTGAAAAATGTAAAAATAGAAGAAAAAACTAATATTTTAAATTTAGGAATAAATAAAGCAGATGAGTTTGAAATAATAAAAGAATTAGTAAATGAAGATATTTTAAAACAGATGAATTTTGTAGGAATTGATTATTCATTAAGTGCTATTGATTTTGCTAGAAAAAGGTTTCCTTTTGAAAATTTCACTTTTTATAATCATGATATAAATAAATTAGATGAACTAAATTTAAAAAAATCAGATTTAATTATTTCTATTGGAACACTTCAAAGTTCTTCTTTGAATTTTAAACTTTTATTTATGGATTTAATACAAAATTATTTAGAAGATAAAGGTTCTATTATTTTAGGATTTCCAAATTGTAGATGGATAAATGGTGAAATGATTTATGGAGCAAAAGCCGCAAACTACTCATATAGTGAACAATCAGTTTTGTATAAAGATGTTTATTTTTGTAAAAAATATCTTCAACAAAAAAAATATAGAGTTACATTGACTGGGAAAAATTATCTTTTTTTAACAGCAACTTCTATTAAATAAAAAAAGATTTCATTAATATTGTTTTTTTTGTTACAATTATCTTATTAAAATAAAAGGAGTATATTATGCCATCAAAACATATTGAAGTAAAAACTTTTAAGTTAGCTCATTCAACAGATGATACATTAAGAATCGAACATGTAGAAAAACCTTATGGTGAGTATAGTAGTCCAGTTGTAAGTATTGCTGTTTTTTCTCATGGAAAAACAAAAACTTCTGAAGTTGAAATTCCTTATGAAAATATAGAAGAATTTTTAAAAGCTTTAAATGAATCAATTGCTTTATGTGACTCAATTCCTAGAAATCCAATTCATGCAGAATTAAATTCAGAAATTGGTGGAGGAGCTTAAATTTTATGTCTGTTGATTTATCTTCAAGGTCAAACTCAAAGAGTTTGACCTTAGTTTTTTCCGCTTTTTTAGTCTCATTAATCGCAACTTTTGGAAGTCTTTTTTTCTCAGAAATTATGAATTTCATTCCATGTTCATTATGTTGGTATCAAAGAATATTTATTTATCCTTTAGTTTTTATTTTTTTAATAAATCTATTATTTCCTGATGATAAAATGTTCAAATATGCTTTTCCTTTAGTGATTATTGGTTGGAGTATTTCTGTTTATCATAATTTATTAATGTTTAAAATAATTCCTGAAGAATTATCTCCTTGTGTTCAAGGAGTGCCTTGTTCTGTTGATTATCTTAATTGGTTTGGATTTATAACAATCCCTTTGTTATCTTTTCTTGCTTATACTATCATTCTTATTTTATTAATAATTTTAAAAAAGGAAATAAATGCAAAATAAAAAATTAGTAGTAATATCTTCATTCGTTTTAGTTATTATATTCTTAGGATTAACATATTTTTATAAAAATAGTCAAAATAGTAAAGAAGCTTTAATAGTTTCTTCAAGTGCTGTATCTTTAGTAAAAGAGCATTCAGTTTCATTTGGAGACAATAGAAAAAATATTTCTGTTGTTGAATTTTTAGATCCAGAGTGTGAATCTTGCGCACTTTTTCATCCAATAATGAGAAGAGTGTATAAAGAACATTATTCAGATATAAAATTAGTTGTTAGATATTTAGCAAATCATAAAAATTCAAAATTTGCTGTAAAAATTCTTGAAGCATCAAGAGAACAAAATAAATATGAAGAAGTTTTAAGTGTTATTTTTGAAAAACAGCCACTTTGGGCTCAACATAATAATGAAAAACCAGAGTTATTATGGACATTTTTAGAACAAATTGATGGTTTAAATATTGATAAATTAAAAGAAGATATGAAAAATCCAAAAATAGATGAGATTTTAGATATTGATGCAAAAGATGCAAGTGCCTTAAATGTAAAAGGAACACCAACAATTTTTGTTAATGACAAAAAGTTAGAAAGATTATCTGAAAAAGATTTATTTGATTTAGTTGAAGCTGAAGTTTATAAATAAAAGGAAAATTTGATGGATATTTTAATTGCACTTGTTTTAAGTGCCTTTTTTACAGTTGTTTATATTTATCTTCGAAAAAATAAAACGGTATTTATAAAACCAAAAGCTGTAAAAAAAGATGAATTAATCCAAAATTATAGAGTTGAGCTTTTAGAAATTTTAGAAAAATATGAAGATAATAAAGATTTACAATTTCAAGAAAGAATAAATTTTCTTAAAAGAGTAAATTCTGAGTTATCAATGAATATCTTTTTTGAAAAAGAAGAAGCTAGAAATTTAATACAAGAATTATCGAATTTAGGAAAATGATGAAAAAGAATTTTTTAATAGGTTTAGTGTTTTTAGGATTTTTATTTAGTGGTTGTGATTCAAAATCGCCTATTGATAGTAGCGTAGTTGCAAAAAAATCATTACAAGATAATAAATATGAATTTGTTCCCCAATCATTTAATTTAATTACAACAAATGAAAAAAACATAAGTTTTAAAAGTACAGATAATGGCTTAGATTTTGACGAGTTTAAAGGAAAAAAAGCTGTCTTAATAGATGTTTTTGCGACTTGGTGTCCTCCTTGTATTGAAGAAATTCCTGTGCTTAAAGAAATAAAAGAAAAATATAAAGATAATTTTGAAATTGTTTCTGTTTTATTTGAACAAGATAAAACAAAAGAAGAGATACTTGAGTTTATTGCAAAACATGGAATAAATTATCCAATTACAATGGGTGAAGAAAATTTTAGATTAGCAAAAGAATTAGGTGATGTAAAAAAAGTTCCTGAAATGTTTTTATTTTCTAAAGATGGAAAATTTGTAAAAAAATTTGTAGGAAAAACTCCAAAAGAAGAGATAGAAAAATATATTAAAATTGCAATTGAAAACTAATTTAAAATAGTTTCCAATTCACTTAAAGTATCTATAAAATAACTAGCTTTTGAAAAATCTTGTGTTATTGTAAATTCATTTTTTACAATAACACACTGACATGTTACAATTACAATTGAAATGAATGCCTAGTCAACTTACGTACACAAGTCATTTTTGAATACATATTTATTATAAATGTAAAGTGCCATATAACGTTGCCATTACCATATTTTCTGCCCTTT
>JAIELU010000108.1 GCA_019752775.1 Campylobacterales bacterium
ATTTACTTTGTGCTAACTCTTTTAGAACATGTTTATTCTTTTCATAGTCTATATCATTTTCTAAAAATTGCCAATCCACTTCTCTTTCGTGAGAGTTAAACTCATTTTCTAAAAGAATATATCCATTATATATCAAAGAATAAGCTTCTATTTTTGAAAACTTATCTAAATCAGTTCTTATTTCTGATACTATTTGTTGGAAATCCATCTCTTTATCTTTCATATAGATATCATTTTTGTGAGAAATTTCTTGAGAGTCAATATTTTTCTTTAAATGAGTAAATACAAAGCCTTTTAATATCTTATTTTTATATAACTTATTCACTTCTTCAAATGCCAGTTCTCTATTTCTATCCATTTGAATATCTATTATTCTAGTATTTGTTTTTAAAAGTGTTTTAGTTAGTTTTTCTTTGTTATTCATTTGTCCTGATGCATCACTACATATCAGATAATCACACTCTTCACTTAAAAGACCACTAAAACCTTGATTATCATATACTCCCCCATCACTAATACTCAGTCTATATCCTTCGTATAAATCATCTAAATAAATTGGTGGGAAAAGTAAAGGTACAGCAGAAGATGATGCAACAGCTTGACCTATAGAATATTCTTTGAATTCTTTTTTTAAGCCATAATCATCGTATCGAACCCAACCAAAACTATTGTTTTTATCTACTTCCATATTAGTCATGTATTCAGGTTCACCCATCTTTGTAGCTTGAAATTGCCAAGTATGACCACTATTTAAATTTGTAGAATTTATTACAAGTATTGGCACTTTATTTGTTCGATTCCAGTTATTAAATCTTGGCTTAAATTTTTGTTTTTGATTTTTCCAATCTTTGGGAGTGATAACTAGCTCATGCATAGTTTGTTTATAGGACTTATAAAATATCTCTTGATATAATTCTCCTAATTTTTCAGTTCGACTATATTTTGAAAGAGGATTTAAAACTTTTGCAACTGTATTTTTTAAAAAGCCTTTTTTTATAACACTATTTCTAATATCTTTTTGAACACCATCATAAAACTCATCAATAAGTTCTTTTACTAAGTCTGTATAATCTTTTTTATCTATCTCATTATCTTCTTTTTCCTCTAGTAGCTTTTGAACCTTCATGTAATACAAGACTCCAATAATACTTCCACCAGAAACTGTAGATATTACCTCTATATCTCTAAGAATGTTAAGTTCTGCTAATTTTGCTAAAGTTCCAAGATGAAAAAAACTAGCTCTAAATCCACCACCTGAAAGAGCTAATCCTTTTTTATCAAATGATATATAATCACTATTAGGTGATAAGCATTCTAAAAAATGTAGATCATCAATATTCCTTAAATCGGATAACTGCTTTAAATGTTTATATGTAGTATGAGTTTCCCAGTCGTCATTTTTAATATTATTTGATTCTTTTAACTTTTCTTTACAATTTTCTATATCACCAACACCTAAATATGCTTGTGCAAGTGTATGCTTTATCCATAATGCATCTTCTCTAGTACTCATCTCTTCTCTATCAAATTCAACTATGATATTATTTCTTATCTCTACTGCTTTATCTTCTAAAGATTTTGAGTATATTAAGTCATTATCCTTAAATTCATTTGCTAAAGTTTCATATAAAAAACTTGTATTTATAGCACCATAATACCACTCTTCATTTTTAAATTTGGTATATGCTTTTTCATAGTTTTCTATAGCTTTATATAAACTATTAAAATCTCTTTCATATTCCCATTTTCTTTTATATATGGCACCTAATAAACATAGTGTTTCACTTGGATTATCGTCTTCATTTTCTTTTGATTTAATATCTTCTAATAATTTTATTGCTATAGGGTATGAATTTTTTTTATGTAAATCAAGATCTTTATAATATGCCTCTGCTAAAGCTCTTATATCTCCAAAACTTTTAATTGATTGTTTTTCTATAGTTTCTCTTATTTCTTTATATCTATAATGTTTTTTTAAATTTTTTATCTTCATAAAAGTTTTCTTCTTTATCTAATATAATTTATTTCAATTAACTTTCCAATTTGTTATAAAGTTAATATTTTATCATGAAAAAACATACATAGTTTTTCTTAGACCTTTAGTTAATTTAGTACAGCTTTACTAACTAACATATCTTATCTGAAACATGTCACATATTACGTCACAGATTTATCTTTTCATAAATTATTTATTTTTATATAAAAACTAATATATTTTTAACATCTGTTTTCTGATAAGTATTAAAATTTATTAGATTTCAAAATTAAAAAAATATACGGAAACTAGAAAATATGTTTTTCATTTAGTGTCGGAAAACATAAAATATATTTACGTATATATATTTATTTTATGAATTAATAGAGAAATAAATAAAATTATTTTTAAACTAATTAAAAAATATTTTACATATAAAAAGATTATTTAAATACATTCTAGAAAATTAGTATGATAATTTCAATAAAAGATTTATATCTTCAATTGTATCAATATCAATAGAAAAATCTTTTTCTAATTGAATATTGATACAACTCTCTTTTTGCAAGATTTCTTTAGCTCCAATATCTGCATCTAATTTTAAAAGTTCATCATAATACTTTTTAGGAAAAATTGCTGGAACTTTTGAGTTTTTGTTTTTTTCATACAAAGAAGCAATTATATTTTCTTTTTGAATTTTTTTTTTCAAAGCTTGAAAATGTGATATGGGAATAAAAGGCTGGTCACAAAGCATAACCATAGTATGATTAAACTCTTTTGTATGCTTTATTCCTAAAGAGAGCGTTGAGCCCATTCCTTTTTTATAGTTGGGATTATATATGATATTTACATCAAAATCTTCCAACTCTTTTTTGCATTTTTCTTTTTCATGCCCTAAAACTACAAAAACATCTTTTGAAATTTCAAGAGCTTTTTTTACTACTATTTTTAATAAAGTTTCATTTTTATAAACTAAAAGTTGTTTTGTTATGTTTCCTAATCTTGAAGAAGTTCCCGCTGCTAAAATCACAACTGCCAAATCTTTAGAGTTTTTCATTTTAAATCTTTCCATTTTTTCTAGCTTCTATTTGTGAACAAATAGAAAGTGCAATAGCTTGATGGGTATTTCCACCAATATCAAGTCCAATTGGTGCAAAAAATCTTTTATCATTTAGCAAACCAAATTCTTGTTTTATTCTTTGCATATTTTTTTTATTTCCCATTATTCCCATATAATTCATATTTGAATTAAGCAAAGCTTTTAGATAAATATCATCAGTTTTTGGACTATGACTTAAAATCACAGATGCATCATAAAAGTTTAAATCCATAGATAAAATATCTTCAAGATTTTTAAGTTCTATTACCTCATGGGCCTCTTTTACAAACTCTTTAGAAATCTTCACATCAATGATTGTTGTTTTCCAAGACATTAAATTTGCCATAAGAATAAAAGAAGTCACATGAGCTCCTGAACCAAAAATTAAAACAGAATATGGCTTTTTTATATATTCGTAAATTTTGCCATAGTTTTCTTCATAAAAAAATGGCTCAATTTTATATTTTGAAGTTCCATGCCCAGAGGATTCATCTAAAGGAATTGATTCAAAAGTATCTATTTGATGGCTTTCTAAAGCTTTTATTGAAGATTCTATTATTTTGTTTTGTAAAAATTTGCTTCCTAAAACACCTGTAAATTCACCATTTGAATTTACAAGCATTATATTTCCAGCTTTTGCATAAGTAGAACCTTGTGTTTCAACAACACTTGTTACTACAATATCAAGTTTTATATTTTTACATTTTTCAATAAATTTTAGATGTTCTTTATCACTAAACATAAAATTATCCCAGTTTTACTGGAAATTTTGTATATCTTTTTCCAGTAACATCAGCTAAAGCATTTATGATAGCTGCAAACATAGGAGGAACTCCAACTTCTCCTATTCCACCTATTTTTTCACCTGAATTTATGATTTCAACTTTGATTGAATC
>JAIELU010000069.1 GCA_019752775.1 Campylobacterales bacterium
GCAATAAAGTAACTTTTTAATTCCAAAAAGCTAATAACCCCTTGCAGTATGGTACTTTCTTTACTTACACCCATACTTGTTACTTCCATTATTGGATAAAGCATAGCTGGAATATAAAGTAGTATTGCACAAATAGTAAGGGCAAGTGATACTTGTAAAGAGTTTTTAACTCTTTTTCGCACTATATGATTACATTGAGTACAAACAAAATCATCAAAATTCTCTTTTTCATACATTTTATGGCAATTTTTACAAGATATTAAAACCATTTATTCACCAAATACACTTTCACCTACAAATTTTCTGTTTGACATATAAAAACAAAAAATGTAAGCCAACATAATATAAAAACCAATATCAAATTTTGTAGAACTAACCATTCCTATTAATTTTATATATGTAACAATAATACTTATAACAAAAACTTCAATAAATCCCCAATGTTTAAAAAAATGAAAACTATCATGAAGTAAAGTATCAGTAAAAAGTCTTATTTTTGTTTTTTCTTGAATAAAAGCAAAAATAATCACCAAAGAGTTTAATATTGGAGCTAAAATAATAGTAAAAAAGACCACCAATGCCACAAAAAAGAAATTTTGTTCTAGTAAAATTGATACAGTTCCAATCAAAGTAGCTTTTAGTTCAGTTTCATTTATATTTAAACTAATAATTGGATAAACATTTAAGATTCCAAATAACAAAAGTGCAGAAACGGCATAATATAAAGAGTCAAAAGAATGTCTATTTTGGGATTTTATTTTGCTATTACATCTAGGACATTTTTGAGTTTTAGTATTTGTGTCATTGTGTCTTTTTATAAATAATCCACAGTTATAACACTCAATAATTTCATCAATATTTTTGTCCATAAATTCCTAACTTTTTTTCTTTTGGCATTTTAACATAGTAAACTTTTTTTCATTCTAAAAACTCTTTAAAATTAATTATATTGTATTATGTCATTGCAATTATGCAAATAAATAATATTTCTTTTAAAGGTTTAATAAAATGCAATTTAATATATCTCAAGGATTAGTAGGAACAAGACCACCCGTTGTAAAACCAGACCCAAAAGTTTTACAATTTTTAGGTGAAGATGGAATGAGAAAATTAATCTCTGATCATTATGATTTACTAAGAGTTAGTAACATCAAAGGATTATTTCCTCCAACAGATGAGGGATTTGAAATGGCAAAAGAACATTCAGCTGATTTTTTTATTCAAATTTGTGGAGGACCTGATTATTTTAATAAAAATAGAGGCGCTCCTATGATGGTAGGACGACATGCAGATTTTAAAATCACTCCTGAAGCTAGAAAAATTTGGCTTGAATCTTATATTATAGTTTTAACAAAACTTGATATGCCAGATGATTTAAAACAATCTTTTTGGAACTATTTAGATGTTTTTTCAATTTGGATGATTAACACTGCACAAAATTAATAAAAGTGGGTAATACCCATTTTTATTAATTAATAATTATTTTCCTTCTTAATTTATCAACTTTCTCAAATTTAATAATATTAATTTAACTTTTTTTTGCTACTATTTTAAGACTTACTTTAATAGGATTTTTTATGAATAAAACTTTCAAAAATTATATCTTTTCAAGACAAATAATCTTAGTTTCCTTAATTTTCTTAATATGTTTTATTTTTACTACATATTTACATACAACTTTTACAAAAAAAGAAGCAATAAAACACTCTGAGGGAATATCAAAACAAGTGTTTTCTTCAATGTATCAAGTTATGAGAAAAGGATGGAGTAGAGAAGATGTTATTATTTTTGCCAAATCATTGGAAGATAATTTTGAAAGAAGTAACTATCAAATCAATATTTATAGATCAGACAAAGTAAAACAGCTTTTTGGTGAAATTCAAGAAAAAGAAAAAGATACAACATTAGTTGATATTTTAAATGGAAAAATAGAAAAACTCAACGGTTTTGAAGATAATATTGTAAGAAATATATTACCATTAAAAGCGACCGCTGACTGTAAATCTTGTCATTTAAATGCTGAAGTTGGAGATGTTCTAGGAGTAGTAGAGGTAAAACAAAATCTTAATTCTATATTTTTGGAATCTAAATATCAATATATTGTTTTTTTCCTGATTATTATTCCAATATTTTATCTTCTTGCTTTTTTCTCATCAAGATATACAACAAAACCTATTATAAAAAATTTAACTTTGTTTAATAACAAAGTTCAAAATATAAATTCTGTTCAAGATTTTAAAGCTTTTGATTCAAAAAATATTGATTTATATTTTGAAGAGTTTAATCAAATCGTACATAATGTTGATTTAATGGCTGATAAATTAAAAGGTGTTGCTGTTGATAAAGAATTATTAGAGTTTGAAATAAGACTTTTGGATAAATTTATTATCACTTCTGATGTTGTAAAAGATTGGAGAGAGTATATTTGTGATTTATTAATAGAAATAAATAAAATCATGGAAACATACACATTAATGACTATTTTTAGAGTTGGTGAAGACCAATTTGAAGTTGATATTTTTTGGTTGGGAATGCCACAAGAACATCAAAAAATAGTTTTTGAAAAATACATAAATAAAACTATAAAAGAATCTGATTATTTTAAAGAAATGACAGATTTTACAATAAAACATGTGGTTGCAGATAGAAATAGATGTTTAAATGAATTAGTTGAAGAAGAAGTAGAATATCGTTCAAAATCTCTATTTTTAGATAGTCCTAAAATTGGAGGAATTGTGGGAATTGGTTTACAATCAATATTCTCGAATGATCCCGTTAGATATATTGTAATTGATTCAATATTAACAACTATGGCAAATCTTGTAGGTTCCGTAAAAGCTATTCATAAATATACTCAAGATTTGGAATATTATGCTGCTAGAGATCCATTGACTGATTTATTTAATCAAAGAGTTTTTAATGACATGATGAGTTATGAAATAAAAAGAGCAGCAAGACATGAATATCCTTTTGCTTTAATGGTTATAGATTGCGATAATTTCAAACCAATAAATGACAACTTTGGTCATGCTTTTGGAGATAAGTTTTTACAAACTGTTGCAAATATTCTTGAAGAAGAAAAACGAGATGAAGATATAGTTGCAAGATATGGAGGAGATGAATTTACGATTATTCTTCCTGAATGTGATGAAAATGGAGCATTAACAGTTGCAAATAGAATTTCAAAAAAAATAGAAAATGAAAAATTAATCGCACCTGATGGATCAAGAGTTGGAATAACTATTTCTATTGGAATTTGTGTTTATCCAATTCATACTTTATCTCAAAAAGATATGTTTGTGATTGCTGATCATATGATGTATCAAGCAAAAGAAGAAGGTAAAAATAGTGTTAAAATTCCAAATGAAAGAGATATTTCTAACATTTTAAAAACAAATCAAGAGAAATCTTCACTTTTAATTAGAGCAATAGAAAATGACGAGATTTATCCATATTTTCAACCAATAAAACCAGCATCTTCATCTAATAAATTAGTAATTCATGAACTTCTAATGCGAATTCATCAAGATGGGAAAATAGTTTCAGCTTATGAATTTATCGAAATTGCAGAAGCTCGAGGACTAATAAATAGTATGGATTTAATGGTTATTGAAAAAGCTTTTAAAGAAATTCAAAGAACACAGTATGAGGGAATTTTATTTATCAATTTGTCTCCAAAATCTTTAATTGTAGGAGATTTTATAAACAAAATAAATAATTTTGTTTTAAAATATGAGATAGATAAAGAAAAAATAGTATTTGAAATTACAGAAAGAGAAACAGTAAAAAACTTCTCTTTATTAGAAAAATTCGTTCATAACTTAAAATCAGATGGTTATAAATCTGCCATAGATGATTTTGGTTCAGGATTTTCATCATTCCACTATATTAAAAAATTTCCTATTGATTATGTGAAAATTGACGGTGATTTTATTA
>JAIELU010000208.1 GCA_019752775.1 Campylobacterales bacterium
AAAGGAAGGAAGGTAGAGAATAAAGACGGAAGAGGAAAAGAAAATGACAGGAAGAGAAGAGAAATGAAGGAATAACAGAAAGAATAATAAATGAACTTTTAAAAGAAGGGAAAATAGTCAATAAAGTAATAAAAATTAAAAACATAGCTACTAAAAAAGCTTTTATTAAATCAAATGCCATTTGTTCACTTTTTTCTTTTTCCCCACCAAAATTAATATTAACACCATCATTTTTTATGGTATTAATATGTTCTTCTAATAGATTTAATACTTCTGTTGAATTTACAATATTATTATCAACATTTGCTAATACTTTTTTATAAATCTGTCCATTTATTTTTTCAATCTCTTCAAAGTTTCTTTCTATTTTAAAATCCACAACTTCTTTTAATTGAACAAATTGATTATTATCTAAAGGAATATAAAAGTTTTTTAGTTCATTTAAACTATCTTTATATATTGATTTTGTAGTGATTTTGATAATTCCATCTTCGTTAAAAGTATTAGCTTGTTCTTTTTCTAAAAAGAAATTACTTATTGCATTTGCTAAATTGCTATCTGTTAATCCAAGTTGTTTTCCATAAGAATTGATAATATATTTATATTCACTTTGTCCAAGTACCGTATTATCACTAATATCTTTAACTCCATTAATTGTATGAAGTCTTTCTTTTAATTTTTCAATACTTTGGATTAGTAAAGTTGTATTTGCACTATTTAAAAGAATTTCAATATCAGTTGTTACTCCACCAATTCTATTTGTTGTTACATTGTGTTCAACAGCATTATCTTCTTTTAGTAAAGGATTAATTAAATCTCTTATCATATTTATAGCTTCATTTGAAGTGATTAATCGAACTTTATTAGTTCTTTGAAAATCAAAACTTAGATTTAAAATAGGATTAACATAATTTTCTAAAAAGTTGTTTTCTCTAAAATCTTCAAGTTCTAACAAAAGAGTAAATCCATTTTCAATAGTTTCACTAGAATCAGTTATATCTTCATAAAATCCAACAGTTGTGTTTATATTTTTAATGTATATCTCTTTTGCATGATTTGATAAAGCTTCTTCATATTTTTTTGCAATTTGATTAGTGATTTCAATAGGAATAGAATCTTCAAGTTTGACTGATAATTTAATATTATTTGAGTCCATATCAGGGAAAAGTTGAAATCTACTACTTTGAATAAGTAAAATAGAAACTATAGGAATAGTTATAAAAAAAGTGATTAAAAAACTTCTTTTGTATTCAATAACTTTATGCAAAACCATTTCATAAAAATTATAAAGTTTTGTCCAATCTAATTGTTTTTCATTGGCTTTTAAAATCTGTTTAGAGTGTAAAGGTAAAAATAAAAATGATTCAAGAATTGAAGAAATTATTAAACAAGAGATTATAATAGGAATAAGTTTCATTAAAAGACCCATTTCTCCACTTATAAATAGCATTGGTAAAAAAGCAAAAATTGTTGTTAATCCTGCAATTATTACAGGAGCAATCATTTGTTTTGTACCTTTTAATACAGCATCATTAATCTTATAACCATCATCGAGGTATCGTTGAATATTTTCACTTATGATAATAGCGTCATCAACAACAATTCCTAAAGCAATTAACATAGCCATCATTGAGACCATATTTAAACTATATCCCATTATTTCAATAAATAATAAAGCAATAATAAATGAAAAAGGAATCCCTAAAATAATTACAAATGAAAGCCTTGGACTGATTAATATATACATTGCAAGTCCAACTAAAAGAAGTCCTAAAATAATATTTGAAAGAATAGTTTTGATTCTTTCTTGAATAGGACCTGAGTTATCTCTTGAAATACTTAAAGATATATCAGAATTATTTTGTTCGGTTTTTTTCAATAATTCTTTTATATTTTCTACAAGTTTTATACTATCTCCATATTTATCTTTATAAACACGCAAAGTTATGGTATTTTCACCATTGAGTCTAGCAATCGTCTCTTTTTGTGGATAATCAATAGAAATATTAGCAATATCGCTTAAATAAACTTTTTTATCATCTACTTTTATAATACTATTTTTCCAAAACTCTTCATTAAATTTATTATTTTGAGCACTCAAATAGATATGATTACCAACTTGTTCAATATTTGCTACTGGATAAATATAAGATAATTGAGATATTGCATCTATTACGCTAGAACTATTTAGTCCATACATATTGATTTTTTTTGTGTCTAACACTAAATCAATTTGTAAATCAGCATCGCCATAGTTATTAACTTTACTAACATGTTCAATTTGCATTAAAGATGTTCTTAGATTACTTGCAATTTTAATTAATTCTTTTTGTTCATATTTTGAAGAGTTTAATGAAATAGTTAATAATGACCACCCATAATCAATACTTCGAACAGTAGGTTCTGTCATATCAGAAGGAAAATATCTTTTTGCAGCACTAACTGCATCTTTTATTTCATTGATTTTTTCAATTTTATCAACACCATCTTGTAGTTCAATTTCAATAGAAAAATATCCAGAATGAATAAAAGAGTTTATTTTTCCTAAGCCAGAAATAGAGTTAATTTCATTTTCAATTTCACTTACTGCAAAATTGTTTAAATTATCAGCACTAGCTCCACTATATGAACCTTCAATTTCTATCATTTCAAGTTCAGTTGAAGGAAAAATTTCTTTTGGAATTTTAGTGTAAGAAAAAATCCCAAGGATTAATATAAAAACTAATATCGTATGATTTAAGTGGGAATTTTTGAAAAAATAATTGATTATTTTGTACATGGAATGATATTTGCCTTTATAGAATTAGAAATTACAATATTTTGAAATGTTTTAATATCTTTTCGTATATTTGTACATTTGGATTATTAAATCTAAAAAATGATTCTTTAATGTGATTGTGTAAATTCTCTTTTTTTATGCCCCTAAACTTTTTTAAACGAGTGTCAACAAAATTTTGTACATTAGTATTTCCACTATAAAAACCTAATATTGTGAAATTTTTAGTATATTTATTATAAATAACTCTTACAGAATTAATTTTTTTATTGTTTACTAAAGCTTGTTCTATCTTATTTTGTATGAAATTATTTATATTAGGAAAAATGAGATTTTCTTTATCTAATAAAAAAATCTCATTTTTCTTTTCTAAGAAATAGATATTTTTCTCATATATTTTCATGTAAGTAATATTCAAATCAATTTCATCTTTTTTTAAATAAATATAAGAATCAAATATAAGCTCTCTAAATATTTTGTAGTAACTATTTATTGTTTGTCTACTTATTTTCAACTCTTCAGCTGTTTGACTTGCTGTGAAATCTTTTGAAAAAAAGTAGCAAATTTTTTTCAGTTGAGAAGTTTCAATTTTTATTCTATTTGAAATGATATTTTTATTTTTCATTCTTGTCATGTTGGCAGTATATATAAAAAAAATGGCTAAAAAATGGCTAATTTTTATAGTTTTTTAAAAAATTAAATACCTTGTCATGATGGCATTTATAATCAGAGTGGATTAAGTTAAATGTGGAAATAATTCGCATATTAATGAGACTAATTATCATAATTAAAATATGAAGGAAACATAAATGATAAACATAAAAAGAAAAATAATTCCACTATCACTTTGTCTATCAATGATTTTAGGAAGCCAATTATTTGCTGAAAATACAAATACTTTACTTGAAGAGATTACTATTTCACAAGAACAAAGTAATTCAGCTAGTAATAATGTAACAGAAGGAAAAGGTTCATATACAACTAAAAGTATGAATACTGCAACAAAATTGGATTTATCAATTAGAGAAACACCTCAATCTATAGTTGTTATAACAAAACAACAAATGGAAGACTTTAATTATACATCTTTAGAAGATATTATAAATAACACAGCAGGACTTAATCCATCGAAATTTGGAACAGAATCAGTTTATATGACT
>JAIELU010000270.1 GCA_019752775.1 Campylobacterales bacterium
AAAACTTTAGCATTTTTGTCAATTTTATCCATTTTATTATTTACAGGGTGTGATTCAAAAGATAAAGATAACTCTTCAAAGGAAGAAACATCTGTAAAAAGTAACAATAGAATATCAGAATTTCAACTAAACACTATAAATGACACGATAGTAAATCTGAAATTAGAAAATGATAAAATAATTGCCAAAGATTATCCAAATAAGATAGTATTATTAAGCTTTTTTACAACTTGGTGTCCACCTTGTAAAGCAGAAATACCAAATTTAATAAAAATACAAAATGATTATAGAAATGATCTTGTAATTATTTCAGTTTTACTTGAAGAAATGAAAACAAATGATGAAATCAAACAATTTGTAAAAGAACATAATATAAATTATGAAGTAACAAATGCACCTGAAAATATGGATCTTGCAAAAGCAGTGGGAGGAATAAAATCAATTCCAACTATGTTTTTAATTGATAAAAAAAATACCGTATTTCAAAAATATGTAGGAATAGTTCCAAATGAAATGATGGAAATTGATATTAAAAAAGTATTAGAAAAATAAAGGTAAAAAATGTTTAGTTTTTTTAAAAAGAAAAAAGATAATGATATAGAAAAAGAAGAACTTCCTTTAGAAATAAAAGAAAATACTATTCAAGAAATCCAAGCTGAAAATGACAAAAAAAAAGGTTTTTTCTCAAAAGCATTAGAAAAAACTTTTGAAACTATCAAAACTGTTGTTCCTCAAAAAAAGGAAAAAATATCTTTTGATGATATTCAAGAACTTTTAATTGAAGCGGATATGGAATATGAAATTATTGAAAAAGCTATGGATGGACTTCCTGATGAGATTACAAGAAAACAGTTAAGACATAGACTTGTAATGCTTTTTGAACATGCTCCAAAAGTTGATTTAACAAATTTACCAAAACCATTTGTAAGACTTATTATTGGTGTTAATGGTGCTGGAAAAACTACAACTATTGCAAAATTAGCAAATATCTCTAAAAAAGAGGGAAAATCTGTAATTCTTGGAGCTGGAGATACTTTTAGAGCAGCAGCAATTGAACAGCTTTCTACTTGGGCAGCAAAATTAGATGTTCCAATTATCAAAACAAAACAAGGACATGATGCAAGTGCTGTGGCATTCGATACAATTAGTGCAGCAATTGCTAGAGATATTGATAATGTAATCATTGATACAGCAGGACGACTTCAAACTCAAACGAATTTAAATAATGAACTTAAAAAAATAGTTAAAGTTTGTAGTAAAGCAATGCCTAATGCTCCACATCAAAAACTTATGATTTTAGATGGAACACAAGGAAATACAGCAATTGCTCAGGCACGTGCATTTAATGAAATGGTTGGAATTGATGGAATAATCGTTACTAAACTTGATGGAACAGCAAAAGGTGGAGCTTTATTCTCAATCTCAAATCAACTCGAACTTCCAATTTTTTATGTAGGAGTTGGTGAAAAACAAGATGATTTAATTGCTTTTTCTCCAGATGACTTCGTTGATAGTTTATTAGATGAAATTTACACACCAGAAAAATAAAAAAAGGAATTAATTTTGAAAGCAAAAAACAAATCTTTTCTCGAAGATGTAGTTATACTTTTTATTCTTGGAATCATAATATATTTTATTTATAGCTTCTTTTTTTCAACAGAAGAAAAAGTTGCAATAGTTGAAAATAAAACTACAATAGAAAAAAAAGTAGAAGTTCCTACTATAAAAGAAATCATACCAACACAAGCTGTTACAATTCCAGTTGAAACTCCAAAAACTGAGATTCCACAAGTAGAAACTACAAAAACAGAAAATCCTGTTGAGACAAAAGTTAACACAGTGATTGAAGAAAAAATATCTACCTCTGAAATAACTGATCCAAAAGTAAAAGTTGAGTTATTTTATAAAACAATAAAAGAAAAAATCTATAAAAATATAGATAAGAATGTAGATAAAAATAAAATAAAACCTGGAGAACATGTTGAGTTTAGACTAACTATTTTAAAAGATGGTGGGTATGAGCAATTAAGTTCTACAAAAGGTGATAAAGATTATTTTGAACTATTTAGATCATCAATAAAAGAAGCCTTTCCTGTTAAAATTGATAATTCTTTAAAAGAGAGTTTTCCTAGATATTTTAGAATGGAAATAGTATTTTAAGAGGTTTTTTCAACCTCTTATTCTCTTATATTTAACTCTTCCAAAAACTTTTTATATGGTTCTTTCCAACAACAATTATGCGTTGCATCATAATATTTATAAGTAATATTATCTTTATTTTTAAACTTTGATAAATAAGATAAAAATACTTCTTTAGGAATAACATCATCTTCTTTTCCAATTAAATGATATTGTTTAATATTTTCAAGCTCTTTTGTATAATCTGCTGGATTTAAGGATTCATCTAATCTTGATATATTATGTATAGTTGTCCATTTTAGAGTATCAAGATTTCCAGCTACGGTAATTAACATATTTATATCTTCTCTTTTTGAAGCTACTAAAGTTGCAATTGCAGCACCACCTGAATATCCAATCAAGCTAAAACTTTCATTTTTATACTTATCTTTTAAATTATTCAAAGCATCATCAAAACTTTTTATAACTTTTTCATCAAATCGATTGCTTGTCCAGTATTTTTTGCTACATTCATTTGAGTTTATATATTGACAAGGTCTTGCTAGATAAACTTTACATTCACTTGTATCTTGATTCATAAGTTCTAATGCAGTAGGAGTTATTGGTGTTGGATTAGCTGATATTATAGTTCTTGTAATCCAAGATAATCCATCTCCTTCTATATAAACTTTTAAGTCTTTATTTTTGCAATTATTAGAAGTTTTTTGTAAAGAAAATAGAGTAAAAGAAGAGGTTTGTATATTTACTTGTGTAAAGTCTTTATTAGAAAGGGCAAATAAAGACTCTTTTCTTTCTTGTAAAGTTGGGATTGTGCTTAAACATCCAGTGAAAATAAAGATTGGTAAAAAATGAAAAAGATAATTTTTCATTGTTATTTTAATAAAATATCCATCTCTTTTGCTAATGCTTTTCTTTTTGCGAGATTGATTAATGCTTCTTCAGATTCTGCATAACTTGCATCTTTTTCAGGAATAAATTTTTCAATAAAAATAATTTGAGTACCAACATCTTTTAAATTTACCTTAACAATATCACCTTCATTTTTATCTTTTAAAGCTGTTTTAATTTCAATATTTAGTTTATTTACATCAACTAAATCTGTTAAACCATCTTTTTGTTTTGAAGCTAAATCATTTGAAACTGATTTTACATATTTTATAAAAGATTCTTGTTTATCTTTTTTAGTTTTTGATTTATTTAAAGCTGCAATAATTTTATCTGCATTTTCTTCATAAGTTACTAGAATATTTCGTAATTCATATTTAGCTACAACTCTCGGTTTTTCTGCTTTATATAACTCTTTTAACTCCATATCAGTTGGAACATAACTTCTTAAAAACTTTTCACTCCAAATATCAACTGTGAGAATATTTTTTGCAGTTCTCAAATTAATATCATTTTTCATTATACCTTTTTCTAAATTTTGAGATAATTTTACAACAGAGTCATATTCTTTTGTTAAGGCTTCTTTTACCTTTGCTTCTTGTTTATAAAAATCTACTTTATGCTTTTGAGCTGTATAAGAAGCTACTTCTTTTTCATCTGAGAATAAATTAATATTAAATAAAATACTACATAAAAGTAATGCTGTAAATTTTTTCATCTTTTTCCTTTAAATATAAAAATTAGAAATTAAGTCTAAACGAAACATTTCCTGAATATCCTTGGAAATTCCCATCTTTACTTCTATCATAATCAACACCTATCATTAAACTTGTAGATTCACTAAGTGTTGTTTTAACTCCAAGT
>JAIELU010000097.1 GCA_019752775.1 Campylobacterales bacterium
GCATGAGCAAGTTTTATGATAAAAAAATTCTTTTGCAATTCAGAAATAGCTGTTTTTTTTTGGAGTAAATAATTTATAGATGTATCAAAAAAATCATAGAAAATCTGATTTTTCCGAATTTTTGTTTCTTTTTTATATAAACTTGTAAAATACATCATATTTATATTTATAAATTCACTATAATCATTTATTTTCCAATCTTCATTTTGAGGTAAATATTTTGTATCATTAGTTTTATTATAAATAATTTTTTGAGCATTTGTATTATCATTAAAACCTAAAGTACTAGATAACCTATCAAAAAAATCCATTCTTTCCATTTGATTATCTGTTATTTGAACAGTTTCAAATAAAGCTTTATTAAAATCTTCATTATCTGTCATTTTTACAGCTTTTAGCATTGAACCAATTTTTGAATCAGTAACTTTTACAATAGGAATTTCATTATCAGAAACGCCTGTTGTATAATTAGGAAGTATTAGATTTTCAACTTTTTTTATTTGTTCATATGTTAAGCTTTGCATTTCTTCCATTGTTAATTTATCATCAGATAAAATATCTCTAAATATTTTTTCATCTGTTGCACTTAATGATGAAAATCCATTATATTTATCTATAAAAGTTACTACTTTTGATGTTTGATTATTTGAGGTTGTTGTCTTTTCATTTGTATTTGATAAATAACTATCAAAAGAGTTAGTTGTATTTGAACTGTTTGTTTGACTTGTAGTATTTTTATCGTAGCTATATTGTGAAACTTGATTATTTGTGATTTCCATAATTTTATCCTTTAGTCAATTTTTATATTACTTATAAATAATAATAATATAACTAATTGGATTTATTTAAAATAAAAATGTATTAAATAATTATAAAATTTTTATACTTCTTGAAAGTTTTGATTCTAGGATAATAAATTGTTCTGATGTGAGTTCAATTAAAAGATTTATTTGAGTTGAAAACTCTTTTGATTTTATATTTATATTTTCTTGATTTAAAAGATACTCAAGTTGTGAAAGTTCAGCATAGTCACAAACTAAAGTTTTTGTTATTAATTTTTGATATTCTTTAAACTCAGCCATTTTTATAACTTCGTTTACACTATCTCCATAAGCTCGAACTAATCCGCCAGTTCCTAGTTTTATTCCACCAAAATATCGCACAATTATAACTGCACTATTTATTATTTCAGCTCCTGCCATTACTGCCAAACTTGGTTTCCCACTTGTTCCTTTTGGTTCTCCATCATCACTACTATTTTCAACTATTTGTTCAAAGTCATTTAAATATCTATAGGCATAAACATAATGTCTAGCTTTTGGATGTTCGGCTTTTATTTTTTTCATCACTTCATCAAACAGAGGATAAGGCATTAAAAAAGCTATAAATTTTGATTTCTTCTCTTCGAAAGTACAGCTAAACTCTTTTTGAACAAATTTCATTCTCTCACTTTAGATATCTTTTTTGATGAAATTATACTTTTAAGATATATTATTGTCAATTTTATTTTTTTCATTCATTTTTTTTAGTTTTTCTGCTAAAGTATTAATATCTTCATTTTTTGTCTCTTTTTCATACCCAAGCAAATATTTCAACATTAATTCATCTTTAGTTAAAATATGTTGTTCATTATTCTTTATAGTATTCTTTTTAGATGTTAAATCTATATCATTATATTTTGTTGTAAATTGTGTTGTATCTAAATATTGAGATTCATATTCTTCACCTTTATGGGCAAGTTCTTCATTCCTTCTTGCTTGTTTTAATTCATTAATCCAACCATTTTTTTCAGTTCCAAAGTTCTCACTTTGTTTTACATCATAAAATGAACCATTTTGATAATCTATTGATAAAACCAAATCTGGCACTGAATCAAATCCATTTTGTGCTAATTCTGATAATCTTTCTCCATAACTAGATATAGTCATCTGTTTTACAAAATCAGACTTATTGGGATTCTCATTAATCTTTTTTGCATATATTTGAAATACATCTGTTCCATCTTCTGTCACGAACTTTCCATCTTTTATTTCTAAATCTTTTAAGTTATAACCTGTTACATCTTTTATATTTTGAACTAAACCATATTTTGAAGATGATTCTGCATTATATTGACTTGAATCATCTGATATACTTGAAGAAATATGCAAAAATAATTGTTTTGCATTATCAGCTGTATTTATAACATCTTCAATAGATTTAGCAAGAGTTTCATCATCTGTTCCACTAACAGTTGCTTTTAGAGTATTTGGATCAATTGTAAAAGAAAGTTTTGTATCTTGAGGAATTGAAATATTATATTTATTTAATAAAGATTTAAATTGTCCATTTACTTTTTCTCTATCGAAGGCTTTTCTACTTGCAACATCTACATCATCATAAAATGATGAATTATCACGATCTCTAAACATTGGATCTCGAAAATCATGACTTCCATTATCTTTCCCCCATCTTTGAAAATCAAATTCATTACTATGAGCAGCATTTCTTTCTTCTTTTGTTAAACCTTCTATATAATAAGGTGAATATGTATTGTAATATTTATCCCAAATATGGGTATAAGGATTTTCAAATTGATTATTTTCTTCAATTATTTTGGGATAATAGTCATTTAGAATTTTAATTCTAGCTTCTAGTTCAGGATTAACATAACCATTTCTAGCTTGAATAACAGTTTTTTCTTCCAATGAATTTAATAAATTTGTTGTATTAGATGTAGCATTTGAACTTATATTTACACTAACTGCTTCATTTGATTTATTACTTGAACTATTGGTATCATCTATTTTAGTTACTTTTATTGCACCATTTAGTGAAGTAAATGATTGTAGTGAATTTGAATTTATAGTCATAAACAATCCTTTTTTTACAATTCTTAATATTAGTTTAATAATATTATTATCTTGCTTTATTATTTCTTAGCACTTCCATACAAATATTTAAATATCATAATAATAAAAATTTAATCGCTTTTTGTTAAAGGGAAAAGCTAAACTAAACTCTTTTTGAACAAACTTCAACTATAATTCCCCCATGAGATTAGATTTATATTTAACACAAACCTTTAATATTCAAAGCCGTAACAAAGCCCTTGAACTAATAAAATCAGATAAAGTTAAAATTGATGGTGCAATTACATCAAAACCCTCTTTTAATGTTGAGCAAAATCATAAAGTTGAAATTTTAGAAGATGATTTTTATGTATCACGAGCTGCTTATAAACTAAAATACTTTTTACAAGAACTAAAACATTTTGATTTAAAAAACAAAAATGCCCTTGATATTGGGAGTAGTACAGGTGGATTTACACAAGTTTTACTTGAAAATGAGGTTTCAAAAGTTACCTGCGTGGATGTGGGTTCAAACCAACTTCACGAAAGAATCAAACACAATCCTAAAATCACTTTTTTTGAAAATACAGATATTAGAAACTTTCAAAGTGAAAATATTTTTGAAATTGTAACTTGCGATGTTTCATTTATCTCTATTTTAAATATCTTAAATGATATAAATCGTTTAGCTTCAAAAGATATAATTATTTTATTTAAACCCCAATTTGAAGTTGGAACAAATGTAAAAAGAGATAAAAAAGGTGTGGTAAAAGATAAAAATGCCATTTTAAAAGCAAGACAAAAATTTGTAGATTCGACACTTGCATTAAACTGGAATCTAAAATACTCTAATCTGAGCAAACTACAAGGGAAAGATGGGAATGAAGAAGAGCTCTTCTATTTTAGTAAATAAAAATACAATAACTTCTATTGCAATTGGAGGTTTTGATGGAATGCATATTGCCCATCAAGAACTTTTCAAAAACTTAGATGATAATGGTGCAATTGTATCAATAGAATCAGGTTATGCAAATCTAACTCCTAAAAGATATAGA
>JAIELU010000130.1 GCA_019752775.1 Campylobacterales bacterium
CGATGGTTTAATATTAATTGGTGGGTCTGTTTTTCAGGATTTATCATATTCTTTATATCGAGGATATATAGGTAGGTACTTGACTTTCAAAAGATTATCCAAGTTAGGAAAAAAGTCATTTGTAATTGGTGCTAATTTGGGTCCGTTTAATACATTCTTTGGTAAGAATATTATCTATAAGTCGATAAAACATGCTAGCTCAGTTTGTGTCCGAGATAAATTTTCATATGATTTATTAAATAGCTGGGGGTTGGCTTATAAGTCAAAAGTAGCTCCAGATTTTATTTTTGGTTATGATTATCAACCAAAAGTTCAAGTTGCCAGTGCAAAAAATATATTGGGGATTTCTATACTTAATACTAAGTTAAATCCAGAAGTTCGTGATATATATATTCATAAGATGTCTGAGTTAATCAATGCATACTTGGAACAGGATAATACTCATCAAGTAAGACTATTTGGATTTGATGGTGGACATGAAAATGATGGTTTAATTATTGATTTAGTCTTAAATGAAGTGTTAGATAAAACACGAGTTACTAAAATAGAATATAACGCTAAGATTACCATCGAAGAGTATTTAGAATTATTTTTAGAATGTGGCTTTATGATTGCAAATCGCTTTCATTCAATGGTTTTGGCAGCTAAATATAATATTCCATTTTATCCAATTATTTACTCGAAAAAGACATCAAATGTTTTAAGTGATATGAAGTATCAATTTGATAGCATCGAGTATGCAAATATTGCTCAGTTAGATAGTCAGGCTTTAATTAAAAGTATTATGACTAACCAACGTAATTTTATTTTGCCAGAATCATACTCACATGAGGCATTAAATCATTTTTATGGACTAGATAATTTAAAGTAATATATTTATTATCAGGCTTATTAAGAAGGAAAGTAGTTGAAGAAATTTACTAAATATTTTGGATATACTACAAGGAATACAACAGAGGGTGGTGGTTCACGTAATAATGCGATAATTCACGAGCTTGAAAAAACAGGTTGTGAGATGTATATTTATTTTCCAACAAATAGATTATTTCGCATATTAAAAGGACTAGTATTTATTGTTCAATTATTAGCTTATAAGGATGAAAAAATTTTTATCCATTATACGATATTTAGATACATGTTCACTGATCGTATAATATGTAATCCTGTTGTTTTGTACTGTATAATCAATGTTCTTTCCTTTTCTGGTTCAAGAAATAAGATTATGATTGAAGTAAATGATTTACCTCATGAACAGGCAATTGATCTTGATTTACCACATAATAAATTAGATTTATTTGATAAAAAATTATATAAATTGAATAATCTTAAATTTGTTTTTGCTTCAATATCAATGAGAAATTATGTTGTGAAGCAACATTCTTTAGATGATGCTAGAACAAGTGTATTAATTAATGGTTCTCCATTATTATCACAATCACAAGTACCGCTTCAAAAGACACAATCAAATATAATTAACTTTGTCTATGCTGGAAGTTTAAATAAAGGCAGACAAATAGAACAACTAATAAATATATTTAATAATACGCAGCATAATTTATTTTTGTTAGGTGACGGTGGAGAATGGATAATAAATGAATTTGGTGAGTTTAAAAATATTAAGTATTTAGGTTCTAAAACAGAGCATCAAGCCTTAGAATTTGTTGCATCATGTGATATTGGATTGATACCATATGATGATAGTAAATTTTATTATAATATTTGTTTTCCAACAAAAGCATCATTTTATATATGTGCGGGTATTCCTTTTTTATCGACTAATTTAGAGGAGTTAAAATTGCATTTTGGTTCAGAAGTTGCATTTTATTATTCAATAAATGATTGGGGGAGTTTTATTTGTGAAAAATTATATCCAGATTTGATATTGTCTATGAAAGATAATATCAAAAAAATATCGGCCAATTACAATTGGAGTAATTTAATCATTAATTGGTTAAATAAGTAATGTTGGCTTATTATTTAATATTTTTTTTGATACTTGGATGTATCATTGTTAAACTAGATACACCAAAACTAGAATTACCAATGCTTTATATGATTGGTATAGTTTTAGTTTGTTTTGCTGGTTTTAGAGGGATCGGTGTTGATAGAGATATTAAAAACTATTGGAATATGTTTGACTATTCAGAGTCGTTAAGTGACTTTCCTACTCAAGAAGTTATGGCAAAATTAATTCCAATTAGTTTAAAATTTGTTGGTATCTATTCTTTTGGAATCGCCATATTAGTTTTTGCGATATTGTCAGTAAGTTTAAAAATTTATGCTATAAAAAAATATTCTTATGCTCCATTAGCATCAGTATTATATTTTTTTAGTTGGCTATTTTTGCTTCAAGATTTTACTCAAATTCGTGCCGCGGTTGCAGTTGGGATTTTATTGTTTGCAGTGCAAGATATTTACCATCGTAATTTATTTAGATTTATTTTAAAAGTCGGTTTAGCTTGTTTGTTTCATTACTCATCTTTATTGATAGTTCCGCTATACTTTGTTAGTAAAGAAAATCTCAACAAAAAAATATATTTAATTTTGCTTGGTATCTTTATCGGCTTAGGTTTACAAAAATCTATCAATATGTTTACTCTGATACCTGGGTTAACTGCGGTAAGTATTAAATTGAATACTTACATGCTCTTCCAAGGAATGACTGAGATTAATGTAATAAATATTAACTCATTGATAAATGTGATGCTGGTTATTATTTTAGTGTTAAATTATGAAAAAATTAAACAGTATTCAAATTATTCAGTAATTTTTATTAAACAATCTTATTTTTCTTGTTTATCGTATTTTGTATTATCTGCGGTTCCTGTTTTAGCGTTTAGAGTAAGCGAACTTTATGCTATTGCAAATATAATTACAGTTAGTTATTTGTGTGTTGTATTCAAGAAAACATCGTATTTTTTCAGTTTTATTATTGTTTTAAGTCTATTATTGTTGAGTTTAAATTTATTCAAGCAAAATTTAGTAGGTTCTTATTTTACAAGGTTCTAATATGCATAATTTAGATATTGTGATTGTTAATTGGAATGCTGGTGAGCAGTTATTAAATTGCATTACTTCAATTCAAAATTCTGTATTTAGTGGTTTTGTGTTAGATCGTATAATTGTGGTTGATAATGCATCTTTTGATAATTCATTATCTTTATTACCACAATGGGAAAAATTATCTATTATTAAGTCTAGTTCTAATTTAGGATTCGGTAAAGCTTGTAATTTAGGAGCTAAGCAGTCAACTGGAAATTTAGTATTATTTTTAAATCCTGACACTCAGTTAATGCCAGATAGTTTGGATCAAGCAATTAGTAAATTTATAGCTATTAATAGTACTTCTAAATATGGTGTTTTAGGGGTTCAGTTACGTTATGAAAATGGAGCCATCCAAAAATCTTGTGCTAATTTCTTTACCTTATCACGTTATATTAGTGAATCACTTGGTTTTTCAAAGTTTTTTCCTAATTCAGGTATTCACCAAGTAAATTTTTCTCATAATGAAAGTAGATATGTTGAGCATGTAATTGGTGCGTTTTATCTGATGAATAAAGAAGTATTTAACTCAGTTGGTGGTTTTGATGAGGATTATTTTGTTTATTTTGAAGATTTAGATTTATCATATCGCCTTTATAAGCTAGGTTATAAATCATATTTTTATACTGGTACACATGTTATGCATGTCGGTGGTGGTTGTTCTCAACAGATAAAAGCTACCAGATTATTTTATGTTTTACATAGCAAATTACCCAGCACTGACAACGCCTGCTCTATGCCGCAGGCAGCGTCACGCTAACTTCCAAACCCGGGCTAGCGTTGCGCACAGCAAAGCTGCCGCCGTGGGCCGTAGCAACCAGTTTGCACAGGTACAGGCCCA
>JAIELU010000082.1 GCA_019752775.1 Campylobacterales bacterium
CAAAAATTTTACTGCTTCAACAAAAGAGGAATCAAAAAAAATCCTTGGAAAAAGAGGTGATAAACTCTACTTAATAGATATAAATGATATTTATTACATAAAAGCTGATTTAGATGAAGTTATCATCAGAATTAAAGAAGCAGATGCTTATGTAAGAAGAAAAATAGGGGATTTAGAAACACTTTTAAGTGGAAAAAATTTCTTTAGAATTCACCGCTCTTACATCGTAAATGTGGATAAAATCAAATCTATGAGAAGTGTAGAACAATCAAAATTAGAAATATCTTTTAATGGAATTACTGAAATAATCACAAGTTCAAAAGAGGGCGCAAAAGAATTTCGTGAGTATATAGAACGAAGAAGTTTATAAACCTACAAAATCTACCTACTAAAAATACCTTTTTTTTTGTAAATTATCCTTGTATAAAATATTTATACAAGGAGACAAAAATGCAAACATTTATAAAAAGTTCATACATCAATTGTGATATAAAATCTCTTTTTGATTTTCACTTAGATACAAATAATCTGTCAAATATAACACCACCTGATACAAAAGTGGAACTTTTAACAAAAGATTTTAAACCACAAGTTGGGCAAATTCTCAAAATAAAAAGTACAAAATATTTTATACCGATGAATTGGGAAGTAAAAATAGAAAAATTAGATGAACCAAATTTACTGGTTGATTTAGCGTTAAAATCACCTTTTGATTTTTGGGAACATAAACATATTTTCATAAAACATGGAAATATTTGTGAACTAAAAGATGTAATCAGTTTTAAAATCCCTTTTGGTGTTTTTGGAAAATTGTTTAGTGGTTTTGTTAAAAAAGATTTACAAAAAATGTTTGATTTTAGGCATAAAATTACAAAAGAAATTTTAGAGAAAAAAGAGGAAAAGTTTTGAAAAGAGCGATAGTTTTAATGAATATGGGTGGACCAAATAATCTTTCGGAAGTTAAAGTTTTTTTAAGAAATATGTTTAATGACAAATATATTATAGGAGCTCCTCAACCAATACGAGCAATGATTGGACAACTCATAATTTTAAAAAGATTAAAAGAATCCGAAGAAAACTATAAAAAATTAGGTGGAATGTCTCCAATTGTTGGTCATACAAAAAGATTGGTAAGAAAATTAAATAAAGAGTTAGGAGTTGATGTTTTTTATGAAATGAGATACACTCCACCATTTGCAAGTGATATTATGCCAAAACTTATTACATATGATGAAATCTACGCAATTCCAATGTATCCACATTATTCAAGTACAACTACAAAATCATCAATTGAAGAGTTTGTCAAGGTTGCAAAAAAGTTTAATCTTGATAAAAAAATCAAAACAATAGATTCTTATTATGATAATAAACTTTATAATAAAGCAATAGTTGAGCGAATAAAAGAGGCTTTAAAAGGAGAAAATTCAGAAGATTTTGAGTTGATTTTTTCAGCCCATGGATTAACTCAAAAAATCATAGATAAAGGTGATTTATACCAAAAACATATTTTAGCAAATGTAGAGTGTGCAAAAAAAGAGTTAGAAAATCAAAATATTTCTTTCAAAAAAATTCATGTCGCATATCAATCAAGATTAGGTCCAATGGAATGGTTAAGACCATATATGGAAGATAAATTAAAAGAGATAGAATCCAAAGTGATAATCTATCCAATATCATTTACAGTTGATAATTCAGAGACGCAATATGAGCTTGATATGGAATATAAAGAAGTTGCTCACAAACTTGGAATTAAAGATTATAGAGTGGCTCGTACGCCAAATAGTCATAGGTATTTTATCGAAGCAATTAGTGAGATTTATAGGGGAATGAAATAAATAAGAGAAGTTTAACTTCTCTTATTTTTTAGCAAAACTTCTATTATCATCTCTTTTAGTAGTTTTTTTCTTTTTAGCAGGTTTTTTTTCAGGGGCATTTGTTTTTGCATAACCAGTTTTTTTAGAAACTTTTCTAGCTTCTGCCATTTTTACACTTAGTTGTTTTGGTCTAGCTTTAAATAGTCTTGGTTTTTTTTCAGTTGCTTCAAAACTTTCAACTTCTGTTCTTGGAATATTTATGATTAACTCTTTTTCAATATCAATCATCATTTTGTAATCTTTAACACTTAAAAGTGTTAGTGCGATTCCTGGATTTCCTGCTCGTCCTGTTCGACCAATTCTATGTGTATAATCAGTTACAGTTTCAGGTAAAGCATAATTTACAACGATTGGTAAAAGCTCAATATCAATTCCACGTGCTGCAATATCAGTTGCTACTAAAACTCTAATCTCACCTGATTTGAATTTTCTCATAACTTTTGCTCTTGCTGTTTGTCTAACATCTCCATGAATACAACCAGCTGTAAGACCGTCTAATTCTAAATGTGCTACTAAAGTATCAGCTTCAATTTTCATATTTACAAATACTAAAACTTGTGAATAGTTTTTTGAACCAATGATATATGATAATGCAGCTGCTTTATTTGCTTCATCAACTAAAACAATTTGTTGGTCAATAATTTTTACAGTTGATCTTTGTTTTGCAACTTCAATTACAACGGGATCTGTTAAAAACTCTTTTGCAAGTTTTTTAACATTTTGATTCATAGTTGCTGAGAACATCATAATTTGTCTTTTTGGACCAACACTTGGAAGAATTTTTTCAATATCTTCTAAAAATCCCATATCAAGCATAGTGTCAACTTCATCGATTACGACAGTTGTAACACTTGCTAAATTAATTGTTCCATTTTTTAAGTGTTCCATCAATCTTCCCGATGTTGCCACTAAAATGTCAATTCCTTTTGCGATTTTTTTCTCTTGGTCTTTTGTAGAAACTCCACCAACCATAGCAAGTGAAGAAACATCCATATATTTAGAGAAATCTTCAACTGCTTTTGATATTTGACTTGCTAGTTCTCTTGTTGGAACTAGAATCAAAGTTCTAAGAATTGGTTTATTTGCTTGTTTTGTTTCTAATAATTCAGTTAAAATAGGTAGTACAAACGCCGCTGTTTTACCTGTTCCACTTTGTGCAGCTGCTAGAATATCTCTTTTTTTTAAAGCAACTGGGATAGCTTTTTTTTGTATTTCCGTAGCTTCTTTATAATCTAAATCTTTTAGCGCATTTATGATTTTTTCATCTAAGTTCATTGATGTAAAAGTTTTAATAATGTTTCCTTTTAATCTTAATTTTTAATTATTATATCTAAAAGTAGATTAGTTTAAGGTTTACTTAAACTAATCTAGCTATAAATTTTGAACTTATAAATAATTTATTAAATTTTTTCTAATAATTATGTAAAATATGTATAAGACCACTTCTAGGAATAGTTATGTTAGATATGAAAATACTAATTATTAGTACCTTTTTTAGTTTACTTATTTTAGTAATAATCAGCTCTTTTTTTTGGTATAAATTTCCTTTTAAAAAATATCCTAAATATTTTACGCTTTTTTCTGTACTTTTTTTATTTGGACAAGTTTTAACAAGTTCAAGAAATTTTATTCCAGATATTTTTTCTATAGTTACTGGAAATACGCTATTAGTTGCAGGGTATGTTTTCTTATATGTAGGAATTCGTGATTTATTAAATCTAGAAGCACCTTGGCATAATCGTTATTTGATGCCAATTGGAGTTGTATTATTTGGTTTTATTTTATTTACATTTATTTATTATAGCGTTGATATGAGAATAGTTATAATTTCTATTTTTTTTGCTATGTATAGTTTTGTCATTAGTTTAATGTTTTGGAAGAATTCTACAAAAAAGTTTAAATTTATCGATGATATTTCTGCAATATTATTTTCTTTTGAAATCAGCAATCTTCTTTTATGTCAAATTTATCTTTTGAAACACTGTACTGTACTA
>JAIELU010000134.1 GCA_019752775.1 Campylobacterales bacterium
TAAAATACTTTTTATTTTTTCTACTTCTTTGGAATGGTCACAACATTCTAATCATATTCTGATCTAAAGAAAATGCCTAGCACTCTAAAAGAGTGTCTAGACTTCAATTACTTTTATAATTCAAAAGAACCTTTTGAATCACGAGTAACTCCACCTGTCATTACATTATATGTAATAAGATATTTATATTGACCTTTTTCTATAAGTTTAACATCAAAAGTATAGTTTCTTTTATCATTTATTGTATTACTTTTGTATTCAACTATTTCTCCATTTGGTTTATATAATTTCAAATTTACATTTACTCCATCTAATGATTTAGTTTTATAAAGAATTTTAACGTTAAATTCATTATCTCCCAATTTTAAATCATCATAAACTTTTACATGTACACTATAATCTTTAGTAGTTTGTTGTGATAAATATATCTCTTTTGCATTTAGAGATAAACTTCCTGTTAATAAAATTCCTAATACAAGTAGTATTTTTAATAAATTCTTCATTTTTTATCCTTATTTATTTCAAATTAATTTCTTATTTTGTTCAACATTTTCTGATTTTTCATAAAATATAAGATATGTTGAAGGCAATATTAAAAGAGTAAGTATTGTAGAACTAATTACTCCTCCAACAACAACAACGGCTAATGGATATTGGATTTCACTACCAACGCCTGTAGCGAATAGTAAGGGTAAAATACCAAATAACGTAGTAAATGCAGTCATTAAAACAGGTCTTAATCTGAGTAATGTGGCATCTTTTAACAATATTTTCAATTTAGTGTGTGGATACTTATCTCGTAATTCATCTATAAAACTAACTAAAACTATTCCATTTAAAATAGCTATTGCAAAAATTGCTATAAATCCTACAATTGCTGATACAGATAGATATACGCCACTAATTGACAATGCGATAATAGCTCCAATTAATCCAAAAGGAACATTAAGCAAAATTAATCCTACTTTTTTTATAGAATTAAATGCCATGAATAAAAGTAACATTACAAGTAATATGGTTAATGGTATAATTATCATTAACTTATTAGTTGCTTCTTGCATATTTTTAAAATCTCCTACCCAAGATATATAATAGCCTGATGGGATGGAAATCTCTTTTTTAATAATTTCATCTGCTTCTTTAACAAATGAAGCGATATCTCTTCCATCTACTTCAATTGATAAAACTAAATACCTATTTAAGTCTTCTCTTTTTATAAAAGAAGCTCCTTGAACAACACTTATTTCACAAATTTGTTCTAAATTAACAATAGAACCTGAAGAAGAACGTAAACTGATTTTTTTAATACTATCAATATCTTTTTTAGCATCTTTTATTTTTGCAACAACACCAAAACGTTTAATACCTTCAATTTTTTCAGTAATTTCTTCTTCACCTATACCATTTTTAATTACTTGCATTACTTCATCTATATTAATTCCATATCTTGCTAATGCTATATAATTTGGTTCAATTTTAATTTGTGATTGTCCTAATTGTGATTCTAATTCAATTCCCTCAACACCATTAACATTAGAAATTTTTTCTTTAATTTCAGTAGCTATTTTGTTTAATTGTTCTTGGTCTTCTCCAAAAACCTTAATTGCCAGTTCTGCTTTTACACCTTCTAATAATTCTTCCACTCTCATTGATATTGGTTGTGTTGGAGTAAACTGTAAATAATTAAACTTTTCTGAAACTTTTTCATTCAAATCATTCGTTAATGATTCTAAATTATTAATTTTCCCATTTAATGTAAGTAATACTTCCATATAATTAGGTTGAGCTGTTTCTCCTTTTTCACTTCTTCCTATCATAGATAATACTGATGTTATCTCTTTAGGATATTCTTGTAAAATAAATTTCTCTATTTCTTGTGCTGAATTTATTGATTGTGAAAGACTAGTTCCAGGAATTGCTGTAACTCTAAGCATAATTGATTCTTCTTTTAAAGTAGGCATAAATTCTCGACCTTGGAACATCAGTAATATTACGCAAAATAAGAAAAGTGTAACAATACTTATAACCAACTTTTTTGAATTATTTAATGCCGTCATTAATATAGGACTATAAAAAGTTTTAATTTTTCGCATAACTATATTATCAGTATGTTCTGTTCTTTTTAATAATAATAAACATAACACAGGAACTAATATTAATGCAACAATTAAAGATGCAATCATTACAAATACAATATTTAATGCCATTGGTTTGTAAAGTTTTCCAGCTAGACCGTCTAAACTAATTAAGGGAATAAATGCAACTGCAATCACTAATATGGCAAAAGTTACTGGAGTAACAACTTCTTTTGCAGCTAGTGTTACTATTTCTAATTTTGTCAAATGCTTTGAATCACTACTTAATTTTCTAAATGTATTTTCAACAATTACTACAGTCCCATCTACTATCATTCCAACGGCTATAGCTAAACCACTTAAACTCATTAAATTTGCACTAAGCCCATAATAATCCATAAAAAGAAATGCAATTAATAATGATAAAGGAAGTGATATAACAACAATAAATGCTGAACGTAACTCAAATAAAAATAGGAAAAGAATAATTGTTACTAAAATAATTCCTTCTGTAAGAGCTGATGACATTGTATCAACAGCTTTTAATGTAAGCTCTGTTCGATCATACATAGGACGAATTTCTACACCTTGAGGTAAAACACTATTTACCGTTTGAACTTTTTCTTTAATTTTTGAAACAACTTCAGCTGCATTAGTTTGACTTCTTTGTAAAATCATTCCAATAACAGATTCATTTCCATTTATTGAGACTGCCCCAAATCTTGGTTTTGAACTCTCTTCTACACTTCCAATATCTTCTATAGTAATAGCTTGACTATTTTCAGATTTAATTACAGTTTTTTTAATATCCTCTATTGATTTATATAAACCAACACCTCTTATTAGATATTGTTCTTTATTAAATTCTAGATATTGTCCTCCCGCAACTTGATTGCTTTTTTGTAGGGCAATAACAATATCATTGTAAGTTATATTTACATTTTGTAATTTTTTACTGTCTACTAATATATTATATTGCTTTTCATCTCCTCCCCATCCAATAACATCTTCAACACCTTTAACACTTTTAAACAAAGGTGTCACTAAATATTCTTGCATTTCTCTTAATTCTTTTAAAGAATATTTGCTTGTTTTATCATACAGTTGATACCAGAATACTTGACCTAAACCTGTTGTAT
Organism: Campylobacterales bacterium; assembly: GCA_019752775.1. Taxonomy (GTDB): domain Bacteria; phylum Campylobacterota; class Campylobacteria; order Campylobacterales; family Arcobacteraceae; genus Aliarcobacter. Next base: position 3,215 of record JAIELU010000134.1, read on the forward strand.
TTGGACCTAATGTAGGTTTTCCCCAAGATTCAGGAATATCAACCGTAGATAATCTTTCATTTACAAGTTGTCTTAAAAAATATATATCCATATTATCTTCAAAAAAAACGGATACATATGATAATCCAAAAATTGAATTAGACATTATTGTTTTTACTCCTGCCATTCCAGCCATAGCTGATTCGATAGGATATGTTATTAATTTCTCAATATCTTCAGCAGAATTTCCTGGACTTTCTGTATATATTACTACTTGATTAGGCGTAATATCAGGAAAAGCATCTACAGGAATTGATTTATAAGCTTTTATTCCCATTATACTAATTATAATAAAGAATATAATTACCATTAATTTATATTTTAACGAAATGTCAATAATTTTTTCTAACATTTAATCTCCTAATGTCCATGTCCGCCAAGAGATGATTTTAAAACTATAGATTTAATTTTATATGGTTCATCACTTACGTATTCTTGATTGTCTTCTACACCTTCTACTGCCACATATTCATCATTCTCTTGAATAATCTTTATATCTAATGGCTTAAATTCTTGTACATTGTCTTCTTCTTTATGGGAAACTTCTTTTTCATCATGTTTTTCCTTATTTGGTACAAAAATTACCCATTCATTATTCATAAAAGAT
>JAIELU010000261.1 GCA_019752775.1 Campylobacterales bacterium
GCATAAGGCGCTTTTATATACCTTTGCGAAACTATTGAGCTTTAAACTTGAATTGGCTTACTTTTGGAGTTGGTATGGCCATGATTACCGTGGTTAATTGGTTTATGGTTTTCGGCTTTTTAGGTGGGCGCAATATGCGATCTGTTATAATTACTTTTTATCTGGTTTTTTTGCAAATAAGCCTGTATATTTTGTTGAATTGGTAATGAGTATTAGTTGTGTATATGATTAAATCACAGATAAATTATGAGAGAAATTAGTGTCGTTTATGGAAGCATTTGATTGGAGAGGGTAATATGGAAAAATTTAATTGGGTAACATGGGTATTTAGTGGTATAGGTGTTGCTGTGCTTAGCTCGCTCAGCTTGGTAGTAAAGAAAATATTTTTTAAAGAAAAGAAAAAATCATCTATTAGCATGCGTCAACAGAATGGGCGTAACTCTAAAAACTATCAAGCAAATGGCGTTATGAATATAGGGGGAAAACATGATAAATGATACAATATTAAAATTGGATCAGAAAGCTGAAAAAGACTCAACGAACTATCAAGCACATACTATAAATATTTCTGGGCTTACATATGCTGAAGTAAAAGACATTGCTATGGATGTATTCAAGAATAATTTTGAAAAACTAAGTGATGATGCAGCAAATACAGCATTTATAAGGGCTAAAGAGATTACTGAGAAATTTTTAAATAAACTAATGGAAAATAACCCTAAAGGTTTAGAACTAGCCAAAGATCCAGATTTTCAATGTTCTTATTATGAAATGCAAAAAGCATATGCAAGAACTGGGGATAAGGATTTAGAGGCTTTGCTTGTTGATTTAATGGTAGATAGAAGTCGGCAAACACAAAGAAATATATTGCAAATTGTTTTAAATGAAGCTTTGCTAACAGCACCAAAATTAACAAATAATCATTTAGCGTCATTGGCTATTATTTTTATTCTTAGATATGTAGAAAAAGGTATTTTTGATTTTAATGGTTTAGGACTTTATTTTGAGCAACATATCTTTCCTTTTCTTCCATCATTAAAAGTGAATGATACGTTATGCTATCAACATTTAGAATTTACTGGCTGTGGGTCAATAGGAATTACAGTTTATGCTCTTGAATCTATATTTTCTGATGTGTTCTCAGGGTTATTTAATCATGGATTTGATGAAAGTGTGATTTCAAACCGATCTATTACAATAGGTAAAAATTCTGAATTTTTTATTCCATGTTTAAATGATGTAACAAAACTACAGGTTAATGCGCAAAATCTTAAAGCTTTAAAAAATTTATTTGATATTTTCAAAATATCATCAAACGATAGAAATCAAATTGAATGGCTCTTTGAAAATAATAAATTCAGTGCTCAAGAAGTTAAAGATAAATGTATTTCTATCAGACCATATATGCAACAGTTATTTGATATTTGGTCTAGCTCACCAATGCAAAATGTTACCTTAACTAGTGTTGGAATTGCAATAGGACATGCCAACATACAAAGACATGTGGGCAAGTTTGCAGATCTTTCATTGTGGATAAATTAGTTATTTTGTTGATAAACCCAATATCATAGCATAAGCTGCTGTTATGTGGCTTCGCCAAACTGTCGCAATTAGTTTATTTCAAGTACATAAGAGCGTTAGTCTAACACTTGTGACATTGCGTTCGAATTTTAGCAAATTAAAATATATAGTTACACATTTATTAAGTGAGTTATCCTATGGGTAAAATATTAGATACATTACAGATGAGCATACTTAATCAGAAACCAATCAATGTCCCAAACAAAAGACATTTTGATTACACTAAGTGGTATGTTTTTTTTAAAGATGCGCTGGATGATAAAGACATGAATTTATATCTTTCAGGTTGTTTTGCTGAAGAAATTTTAGCAAGTTTAAGAAAAAATAATAACATACACTCTATTACAGCTGAAAAGCTGTTAACAATTAAGGCAATTATTGCAAACCTATCTCGTGAAATTAAGCTTAGATGTAAAGAGCTAACAAACCAGCATGAAACAAATGTAAATGTAGGCACGCTTCAAAATAATATGATAGATGTTGCACCATATTGTGATACATTCAGTTTAATGCTTAAAAATATTAAATTAGAATCAAATATATGTTTTTTACAATATAAAACACAATTATTACATTATACTAATCATGATAATTTTAGAAAACTATTTAGTGATATAGAAAATGAAATTAGAGTTGCCTGGCTATATTATAGTTTTGAACAATATTGGAATATGTGTATATGGAGTGAATATAAAATTAATATTGATTCAAATAAAAAACTTTATAAAATAGAACCGCAAAATAACGAGTTAGACAAAATTCAAAGCATGTCTTCATATCGAAGAGATCGTATTTTAAATAATGAAATATTTCAACTGATACAACTATGTAAAAACAAAAAGTTCAATATTAAGCAAATCATGACAGTTTCTAGTTTAGAACTATCTGATGATAATTTTATTAAACATATTATAACAACAAAAAATAATGAGGCACTTAATTTATCTTTTACCATCTACGAATTAATATTGAATACGTATTTTTTTAAAGCATTTTTAAATATTAACCTAGTAAAAGGTTATAAATGGAGTATTTCTAATCTATTCCATGTATGGTTTTTTATTTATTCATATGGAGTATTTATATTTAATAATATAGACTCTTACGATGATTTAGATAACTTTGCCCCACTGATTGAAATTAAATATCTAACAAAAATATTATCTGAAAATTTAGGATTTTCTGAGAGTGTTATTAGTGAAATGATTGAATATTTAACGTTTAATAGTCAAAAAAATGATGACATAATGTCTCAGCCACTTATTAAGGTAAATAATGAATACATATTGGTTATATCTTTTGCTGTTTTTGTAAGCCCATACTACTTAATAGAGAAATGGATTAATTTATCCAAAAACAGCAAGATTCTTGATTCAAAAGGTTATGAATTTGAGACGTATGTTAGAAAGAGTTTAGATTCATGCTTAAGAAAAAATGAGATATTAAAAGATAAGTCATTCATTGTTTTAGATAACTTTAAATTTAAATCACAAAACCAAGATGGGGAAAAAGAAGAAATTGATTTGATAATAGTCATAGGTAGTACATTGATATTGTGTGAATTGAAATGCATTTTATATCCAACAACTCCAATTGAATACTTTAAATATTATAAAAGAATTAATCGTAATGATGAAGGAGTTGGACAAGTCATTAGGAAATCTACTTTTGTGGAAGAGAATTATGAAGAGTTTTGTAAAAAATTAAAACAAATGGGATACAATGCCCCAAGTAAAATAAACATCAAGATCATAAAATGCGTTTTAACAAGTACTCCAATTTATTCTGGTCTAATAATTGATGATGTCTATATTTTGGATGTTAGTATAATAGAATCTTATTTAAATAATGAATATGTGTATAGTAGTGTTTTTGAAAAAAATGAATTAAAAGAAATATTTAATAATTATTATACAAGTTCCAGTGAAGCAGAAGATAATTTAAAAGATTTTCTTACTAATCCACCGCATTTCGATAATTTAAAATTATATACGTCACTAGAGCGTACTCCAGAATTATTAATAAATGAAGGGATACGTTTTACTTTTAAGCATCACCTGACCAATCCTGATAACAGCAAAATTGAAATCAACATAATGAATAATATTGATAAATACAAACATAGAACGCTTAAAATTACTTAACGAGGTAAAGATGGGTAATACCCCCTAAAAAAAGTGCTATTGATAAGTAGAGAGATTTACAATATCGACTAACACCAAGAAGGGTA
>JAIELU010000078.1 GCA_019752775.1 Campylobacterales bacterium
AAATTATATCCAATAACTAAATTATAAATCTGCAATAAAAATATACTTAATACAATTAGTAAAGAACCATATTTAGATATAAAATCTATATCTAAATACTTTTTCAAACAGCATTTTGATGCCGGGGCAAGTAAATCTCGTTTCTTTTTTTTCATTTTTTTAACTCTTCAAAAATTGACTCAATTCCAGGTTCATTTTCACTACTTCTTGTAGTTTTTACTTCAAATTCAACTTTTCTATTACTATTTGTTTTATCCCCAATTTGTTTTTGATAAGGATTTACTTTTTTAGAACCATATCCACTTGAAAATAACCTATCTTTTGGTACTTTATATCTTATCAATTCTCTTAATACATTATTAGCTCTAGCAGTAGAAAGCTCTAATGCATCTTGATATTTTGAGTTTTTAGTAATCTCTTGATCTTCTGCAAAACCTTTAATATTAACTTCCGTGTCAGCTGGCATCATAGATATAATTTTTGCAATTCTACTTAAAAATAAAGATCCATATTCTCCAGTAATTTCAGATTTTCCAGATTCAAATAATAAGTTTGCAGGTAGAGTCATCATTACTCCATCACTAACTTCTGCTAAATTACCATCTTTTGTATTTTTATTTTCTAATTCACTTAATTCTTCCATTGCTTTATCAAAGTTAGAATCTTTTCCTTGCTCTTTTTTGGAAGTATCTTTATCAGTTTCTTTATCAATAGTAGAGGCTGGTTCATCTTCTTGAGGTTCAGCTAAAGTTTGAGAAAGAGTATTAAAACTATAAATTTTTACAAATTCTTCTTTTAATGCTTTTTGTTTTTCAATATTAACAGAAGCTAATGCGTACAAAGCAATAAATAATGCAAGTAGTAAACTCAGAAAGTCAGCAAAGGGAACAGCCCATTTCTCACCTGCTGGACATTCACATTTTGGGCATTTTTTAGCCATTTTTTAACCTTTTGTAGGCATTGCAGTTATCATATTTGTTAGCTGAATTTTTAATTCACCAGGAGTATCTCCCCTTGATATACCTTTTACACCTTCTAAAATAAGTTGTTTTTCTTTTATTAAAAGATGCGCTTTACCTTTCATTTTATTTCCCCAAGGTCCTAAAAACATATAAGCTCCTGCAATTCCTGTAACTGTTGCCGTAAATGCTCCTGCAATACCAGCTGCCATTTCAGCAGGATTATCAAGTTTTTGTAAAGCCAAAATTAATCCTAAAACCGCTCCAATTAGTCCCATAACAGGACAAGTTTCACCCGCTAATAACCAATAATGAGAAGCTCCATGATAATAATGTTCTGTCTCTTCAATAATAGGTTCTAAAAATTTTTCTATTTGTTCTTCTTTTGAACCATCAACAACCATTCCTAATGCTTCTTTAAAAAAGGCATCTTCTATTAATTGAACATCTTTTTCAAGTGCTAAAACACCGTTCTTTTTTACCATAATTGCATAATCTATTATTTGGTCTATTCTTTCTTCAAAATTTATTGGTGATTTTTTAAATACCATTTTCAATTCTTTAAAAGCAGCAGAAAGGGCATGAGATTCAGTAGCAGTAGCAGCAGAAAACATTGCGGTTGGAATAACAATAATCAATGATGTGATATGAATTACATGGGCTGGATTACCGCCCTCCATTAAATCCCCGGTGGCAATTGATATTAATCCACCAATCATACCAATTATTACTGTTAAATCCATTTATTATCCTAAAGTGTAAAGATTAAATTGCTACATTGTAATAAAATTTAGCTTTCTACTCCTTTAATTAAGCTTAGTTAATTATAAATAGATTTATTGGTTATTTTTTAGACAGTATTATTTTCTTTTTCAAAAAAATTAATATTATAATTTTTTGTATAAATACTATTCAAAGGAGAATAAATGAAAAAGTGGTTTTTAACTTCACTTCTTGGTACTTTTGCATTAGCAGAAGAAACAGCACCAGTACTTAACTCAGGGGATACTGCTTGGATGATGATTTCAACAGCATTAGTTATGTTGATGACACCTATTGGACTAGCTTTATTTTATGCTGGTATGACTAGAGCAAAAAATGTTTTAAATACTTACACAATGGTGTTTGGAGCATTTACAATTGCATTTATTGCATGGATTATTGCAGGTTTTTCTATTGCATTTGGAACAATAGATGGTTCAATGAACCAATTTATGGGAGGGTTTGCCCATGTTATGTTAGAAGGTATTAGCTGGAAAGAACTTGCAAGTGTTGAATTAGGGCAACTTTATCCTAAATTTATATTTATAGTTTTTCAAGGTACTTTTGCTGCAATTACAGTAGCTATCGTATCTGGTGCAGTTATTGAAAGAATGAAATTTTCAACTTGGATGATTTTTGCAGGAGTTTGGACAATTGTTGTTTATGCCCCTATTGCACACATGGTTTGGGGTGGTGGATACCTTTTCAACGAAGGTGCACTTGACTTTGCAGGTGGTACAGTTGTACATATGAATGGTGGTTTAGCTGGTCTTGTTCTTGCAGTACTTGTAGGTAAAAGAGCTGGTTATTCAAAAGTTGCAATGAAACCTATTAGTATTATTTTAACTGCTGTTGGTGCTGGTCTTCTATGGTTTGGTTGGTATGGATTTAATGCAGGTTCTGCATTTGGTGCAAATGCAATTGCAGGGGTTGCCTTTCTTACAACAACAATAGCAGCATCAGTTGCAACAATTACATGGTTAGCAATAGAATCATTAATATTTAAAAAACCAACTCTTTTAGGTGCAGCATCAGGAGCTATCGCTGGTTTAGTTGCTATTACTCCAGCTGCTGGTTTTGTAAGTGTTGGAGGTGCTTTTATTATTGGAATAATTGGAGCAATAATTGCTTTCTTTGGGGTTGCTACACTTAAGAAAAAACTTGGATATGATGATAGTTTAGATGCATTTGGTATACACTTCCTTGCTGGTTTATGGGGTGCAATTGCAACTGGTATTTTTGCTTTAAATGATAAAGAACTTTTATGGACTGGACCATTAAAAGATGCAGATGATAGATTAGGACAAGTTTTTGTTCAATTTGAATCAGCTTTAATTGTTGGCGTTTATACATTAATTGGAACTGTTGTTGTTTATTATATTGCATCAGCCCTTACAGGTGGAGCTAGAGTAAATGAAGAGAAAGAGAGTCAAGGTTTAGATGAATCAGTACATGGTGAGCGTGGATTTAACCTATAAAAATTGATAAGGAGAAAAAATGAAAAAGATAGAAGTAATAATAAAACCATTTAAATTAGAAGACGTAAAAGATGCATTAGTAGAAGTGGGAATTACAGGTATGAGTGTATATGATGTAAAAGGTTATGGAAGACAACAAGGACATAGTGAGCTTTACAGAGGTGCTGAATACGTAGTTGATTTTCTACCAAAAATCAAAATAGATGTGGTAGTAAAAGACGAAATGGTTGAAGCCGTGATAAATGCAATAGTAAACTCAGCAAAAACTGGAAAAATCGGAGATGGAAAAATATTTGTTTCATCTTTAGATGAAGTAATTAGAATAAGAACTCAAGAACGAGGTAGCGAAGCCGTTTAATTATTCTCAAAGTAAAAGGACTCGTCCTTTTACTTTTTTTAAATCTTATTATTTTATTTATGCAAAAAAATTCTTCAAAAATCATATTTATATTCTTGACATTCTTTATCAAAAGTTATATTATTTCATAAATGACTGACGGTCATTCATTATTAAAACAAGGTATTTTATGGCAAAAATCATAGATAAAGATGAAAAACGATGTGATATAGCACTAGCTTCCATTGCTCTTTTTTGTGAAAAAGGG
>JAIELU010000238.1 GCA_019752775.1 Campylobacterales bacterium
CAAACATAGCTGGAATCATGATGTGTGCGATTTTATCAGATACAGTTATTTTCAAATCACCAACATGTACAGATACAGACATCAAAGCTGTTAGAGAATTAGCAAAAATCTGTGAAATCGAAGATTTTGGTGCTCTTGGTATGGAAATGTTCAAAGTTAAATCACAAGTAATTGGAACTCCAATTAGAGACCTTGTAATGAGAGATTACAAAAACTTTGATATGCATGGAACAAAAGTAGGTGTTGGACAACTTGAAGTTGTTGATGGTTCAGTATTTGATGACATCAAAGATGAATTAATGGCTGATATTAAAAAAGTAAAAGAAGAAAACAATCTTCACACAGTTGCTCTTTTATTAACTGATATTATCAAAGAGGGTTCAGAAGTTCTTGTTGCATCTGATGATAATTCAATTTTTGAAAAAGCATTTAACTGTAAACTTGAAGATAACAAAGTTTGGTTAGATGGTTGTTTATCAAGAAAAAAACAAATTATTCCTTTCTTAGAACCTGCATTCGCTTAACACTTCAAAATAAAAAAGATAGCTTTTTAGCTATCTTTTTTTTAATGGAACCTCAATTGCACTACAAAATTTGTAGGAGCAAAAATAAATCAAATTATAAACAAAACTTCTTAGATAAACGAAGAGTTGATTTTAGAAGATATAAACCAAAAAGACGATTTAGAAGCGTTAATTTATAGAATCATCGATGCTTGTCCTTATGATTTTGAATTTATTCCTACAATTGCTTCTTTTAAATACTTATCATATTTTGACCAAATAAATGAGTTTAAAAATGTAAGATATTTTTATAAAATGTATAAACTAATGGATATGCTTTGTGTTTATAAAACTCTAATTCAAAAATATGAAGAACTTAATAGTTTAAATCATAACGGTTCTTCAACTAGTCAAACTTCCCAATTATCAATCTTTTGTGATGATAAACATCTATTTGGAAGTTGCCAAATAACTGCCATAAAAATCTACAAAGAGTATTTCTTCACTCACAAAAACACTTCAATAAATGATAATGTTTTAGCCCATAGTCTAAATCATATTTTAAATGAATTTTTTGAAGAGTCATATACTTCAAAATTAAAAGAGAAAGATATTAATAGAACTGTAAAAGTTAGAACTAATTTTATGGGTGTTGAGGTTTGGGAGTTTTTATAAATATAATATTCTAAGTCAAATAAAATCAAAAAGATAGTATCCTCAATAGTTGGAAAAATATTATTAAAGGATATAAAATGAAACACGAATTAATGACTTTACCTTATACTTTAGATGCGCTAGAACCGCTTATGTCAAAGGAAACTTTAGAGTTTCACTATGGAAAACATCACCAAACTTATGTAAATAACTTAAACAATTTAATTACTGGTACAAAATTTGAGAATTCAACTTTAGTTGAAATCATTTTAGAATCAGATGGCGGACTTTTTAACAATTCAGCTCAGGTTTATAACCATGACTTTTTTTGGAAAGGTTTAACACCAACTCAAGGTGCAATTCCCGCAATTGTTGAAGCAGCTTTAGTTAAAGCTTTTGGTTCAGTTGAAGAGTTTAAAAAAGAGTTTACAACAAAAGCTATTGGACAATTTGGTTCAGGTTGGGCTTGGTTGGTTGAAGATGAAAATCAGAATTTAAAAATAGTTACAACTTCAAATGCAGCAAATCCATTAACTCAGAATCTAAAACCTATTTTAGTATGTGATGTGTGGGAACATGCCTATTATATTGATGTTCGAAATGCAAGACCTGCATATTTAGAAAATTTCTGGAAACTTGTAAACTGGAATTTTGTAGAAGAAAATTTAGCATAAGAAGAGAAAAAGTATGGAACTTTCCATACTTTTTAATACATGAAATCAGATATTTTTAAAAACCCAAAACTTAACTTCCTAGAATTACGATATGTACAGAATATTCCTGATTGTACAAAAATGCACTTGCATGAAGAATTGACAATTACTGCTATCAAAAAAGGTTCATTAAACTTGATTTTTAATGATACTTTTCTTGAACTTTTACCAAATGAGATTGGTATTATAAACAACAATATTCCCCATTGTGCGACTATAAATAAAGAGTCAAAAGATGGATATGTTTTGTATTTGCAAAAAGAGTATTTAAAAAATATAAATATCAATTTTAGTTTTTCTTATGAAATAATCAAACAAAAAAATATTTACAAAAGTTTTATAAATTTGTGTGATTGTTTATTGGATAATAAAATATCTTTGATTGAAAAAGAAGAGTTGTTTTTGTCTTTTTGTTTGATACTTTTTCCATTTGAATCAAAATCAAATAATGAACAAATCGAATCAACTTTAGCCCTAAAAATTAAAAAATATTTAGATGAAAACTATCTTGAAGAGTTTATTTTGGAAGATTTAGCAAAAAAATTTGATTTAAGTGTTGTTCATTTGATAAGAGTATTTAAAAAAGAATTCGGACTTCCTATTCACTCATATATTTTAAATAAAAAAGTTCATAGGGCAAAAGAGCTTTTATCTTCAAATATGCCGATTATTGAAGTTGGACAAAACAGCGGTTTTTTCGACCAAAGCCACTTAAATAGAAGTTTCAAAAGAATCTTTCAAATCACCCCAAAAGAGTATCAAAAACATATTTTTTCAAAATGTTAATTTTGTACAAGATTTAAATTTTTTTTGTTGTTATAATTTGCAAAATCAAAAAAAGGAGTCTAGTATGAGTGTAAATATTTCAAAACAATTTATCTCTTTTTCTTTCCTCTTCCTCTTAAACTTCTAATCATTCAATCAAGTACAATCTAAAAAATAAAAATAAATAATCGGAGCAAACCATGAGTTTTAAAAAATATAAACAATATCCTATTGTCCAAAATATCACCAGAGAATGGGCAGATAAACAAATCATACAAGCACCAATTTATTGTAGTGTTGATTTAAGAGATGGAAATCAAGCATTAATAAATCCTTTGACTATCGAGCAAAAAATAGAGTATTTTAATTGGCTTGTTAAAATGGGATTTAAAAATATAGAAGTTAGTTATCCAAGTGCAAGTGATACAGATTTTAATTTTACTAGAAAATTAATAGAAGAAGATTTAATCCCAAATGATGTCTTTATTCAAATATTAATTCCTGCTAAAAAAGAGTGGATTAAAAAAAGTGTTGAAGCTATGAAAGGTGTGAAAAAAGGAATTTTCCATCTTTATAATCCAACAAATGAATTTCAAAAAAGAGTAGTTTTTCAAAAAACTGATGAAGAGATTATTTCTATGGCAGTTGAGGGAATGAAGTATTTACTTGAATTAACAAAAGATTTTGAAGGTGAGGTTATTTATGAATATACACCTGAAAGTTTTTCTCAAACGGATTTAGAATTTGCAGTTAAAATTTGTAATGAAGTGATAAATGTAGTAAAACCAACTCAAAAAAATAAAATGATAATAAATTTACCAAATACCCTAGAAGCTTGTATGCCAAATGTATATGGCGATAGAATAGAGTGGATGTGCAAGAATCTAAAAAATAGAGAAAATTTGATAGTTAGTGTTCATCCACACAATGATAGAGGAACAGCTGTGGCAAGTGCAGAAATGGCTGTACTTGCTGGTGCAAATAGGGTTGAGGGAACATTGTTTGGAAATGGTGAAAGAGCTGGAAATTTGGATTTGATAACTTTTGCTTTTAATATTTATTCACAAGGAATAGAGCCAAAATTGAATTTAGCATTTATAGATGAGGTAAAAGAGTTTTT
>JAIELU010000077.1 GCA_019752775.1 Campylobacterales bacterium
TTCAAAAGTTGGGTATTCAATAGAATCAAAATTTGGGTTTTGAAGTTCTGCAATTTTAGCTTTTGCCTCTTTGCTTAAAGAGTCATTCCAAGCATTTTGTGCAATAGAACCTACAATTAATTTATCAAAAGCACCTTTTACATCAGCAGGAACGCAAAATTTTTCTTCTGGATTAAATCCTGCTTTTACTTTTGATTTTGCAATTTCATCATCACCTAATGGAGCACCATGTGCATGATGACTTCCTTCCATTGTAACTGCACCTTTTGCAATTGCAGTTTTAGCAATAATTAATACAGGCATAGTTGATGTTTTTGCTGTAACTAAGGCTTTATCAATTTGCTCAAAATTATGTCCGTCTATTTCAATAACTTCAAAATCAATAGCTTGGAATCTTTTTTTAACATTTTCACTCCATGATAAAGATGTATCACCTTCAATTGTAATGTTATTTGAATCATAAATAATTACAAGATTGTTAAGTTTTAAATGCCCAGCAGTTGCAGTTGCTTCATAAGAAATTCCTTCTTGTAAATCACCATCTCCACATAAACAATAAACTTTATGATTAATTACTTCACGTCCAAGGATATTTTGTGCATATTTTGAAGCCATTGAAAAACCAACAGCATTTGCAATACCTTGTCCTAATGGTCCAGTTGTGATTTCAATTCCATGAGTGTGTCCATATTCTGGATGTCCTGGAGTTTTTGAGTGAGTTTGTCTAAAGTTTTTCATATCATTTACAGATACATCAAATCCCCAAAGATGTAATAAAGAATAAACTAATCCAGTTGCATGACCACCTGAAAAAACTAATCTATCTCTATTTAACCACTTTTGATCTGCTGGATTTACATTTAAGTGTTTACTTAATACTGTTGCAATATCAGCTAATCCCATTGGAGCACCTGGATGTCCTGAGTTTGCTTGTTGCACCATATCAGCTGCTAAAAATCGAATAGTATCTGCTTGTTTTTGTAGTAATTGTTTTGACATAATAATCCTATTTATTAAGTGAAGTTTTGTAATTTTAGCGATTATATCTAAAATAGTTTAAATACAATATGAAGTAAATAAGCTTAAATTTTGGGAATAATAATTTTAAAAAAAGCACCATTAGAAGAGTTTTTCACAGATAATTTTCCATTCATATTATTCTCAATTATAAGTTTTGACATAAAAAGTCCAATTCCGGAACCTCCAATTTTTTCATAAGTAAAAAAAGGATTAAATATCTTTTCTATTGGTTCAACTTTTATTCCTCCACCGTTATCTTCTACTGTTGTTACAATATTATTATTATTTTCAAATATTGATATTTTTATATATGGATTAATTACATTTCTTTGAACTAATATATCTTTTGCATTATTTATTATGTTAATTAAAACTTGAGAATAATCATTTTTAAATCCAACCATTTCAGGATTTTTCTGAATTATAATATCAAGTTTTATATTATGAGTTTTTAATCCACCACTAATAATATTTATTGTTGAATTAATTTGCTCTAATAACTGAAATTTAATTTTTTCTTTATCAGTAGCAAAAAAGTTTTTAAAGTCATCAATAGTATTTGACATATATTTTGTTATATGATTTAATTTATCTATGGTTTCAAGAATTTCTTGATTATCCAATGGCATATCAAGAGAAAGCTTAGCTTCAATTGGTAAAAACAAAGAGTTAATTTCCATAAGTGGCTGCCTCCATTGATGAGATATATTTCCTAACATTTCACCCAAAGATGCTAACTTTGCTTGTTGAAACATTAGCTTATCTTTTTCTCTATTTTTTGCAACTTCTTCTTTAATTTTTTCTTCAAGTTCTTTGTTATAGTGTTCAAGTTCCAAGAACTCATCTATTTTTGTTTGTCTCATACCTATATACCCTAAAAATGAAAATAAGAGAATTTCTTCTCTTATTTGTCTAAATATCGTGATTTACTTGAATATCATCATCAATTAATAATTTAATTGTAGAATTAGCAGCATCATTTATTCCTGTGTAAACATTATATTTTACTCCATCAACATTAGTTGATTCAGCTTCTTTCCATAATTCTGAATTTAAACTAATACTATCTTTATCATCACCTTTTATATAAATGTCTTTATCATCAGCTAATATTTCATCAAAATCTAATTTTATATCATTAGCCTTACCATTTTCAAGATTTATATAATTAACTTTATATTGTCCAATTATACTTGTTAAATCAATATCACCACCTTCATCAAAAGTAGTAGCTTGAGAACTTTCTTCTTTTTCATCTATATTTACTTCTATATTACTAGTTTGATGTTTGTCTTCACTAGTAGCAGTGATACTAGAGGTAATCTCTTCTTTAGCGTCAGGACTAATCAAAGTATCAGAAACTAAAGTTACTTTAGCTTTTCCATCTTCTCCAATTTTTATTGTATAACTTCCATCTTCATTTGCTTCATAAGCTTGAACTTTTACACCATCTGGAAGTTTTTCTAAAGTAACTTCAGATAATTCTCCATTACCTTTTGTTATCGCTGCACTTAAATCTAATACATATTCATACTGAGTAAGTTTTGTATAAATTGGTGTAGTTTCGATTTCCAGATTTTCATATTTTGTAATATCTATTGTAGGTACTTCACCTTTATACTCAATATTTGTTGGTACACCAACAAATATTGTTTCAGTAACTTTTTCTATTTCAGTTTTTGTTTGTACAAAGCCACTTAAACCCTCGTAAGTTGCTCTAACTTCTGTAATAGTTACCCACTCATCTGTATTAGTTGAAGCTACTGTGAAGTTCATCTTAGCTTTACCATTTTCATCTAAATAGACTTCATAAGTATATTTTTGACTTAATGTTCCATTTACATATTTTACATCAAAATCATTTGGATTATCTTTTCCTATATTTTTATTAAAATCAGTCTCATTTTTATAATCTTGGTTCGATGAAAAATTATAAGCACCTTGTGGAACTCCATTTGCACTAACAACAAAAACATCTTTTGTAGAATCTTTATTAAAATTCCAAGTTCCTGAAATAGTTGCATCTACTTCTATAATTACTTTTTGGAATGCTTTATCTTTTCCAAAATCAAAAACTTGGCTATTTGCTTTAGCTTCTGGATTAAATCCTTTGATATTACCATCTCCAACTGTCGAACCTAATTTAGTTATGTCCTGAGTTTGAACTTGTTTTTCACTTACAGTATTATTCCAACTAATACCAGCTTTTTCCATACCCTCAACATCAAGTATTTTTCCACCTACTTGTACTGTTTCTTCATGTGGATCAACATGATATTTTATAGCATCTATTTTTAAACTTGTACTTGTACTTGTAATTTTTACTCCAACAGCATCTTTTGGAACACTATATCCTTTTGAATCTGTTCCACTTTGAGTTGTAGAACTTCCAATAACTTTTCCATTTGCATCTACAAATTCTAATTTTGCTGAACCACTAGTAAGTTTTATCTCTATATTTGATGTTGGTTGCTCTAGTGTATAAGTTTTAGAACTGCTCTTAGCAATAGTATCATTTTTACCTAAATCAGTAACCTCTTTCCCAAGAACAATACCTTTTGTCTCTTTAGTTACTTCTATCATAAAGCTTTCAACTTGCTTATCTGTTAATGAAACAGTTTTAGTAACTTCTCTTTCAACTTCAATTGTTTTTTGCTCTTTTGCAATAGTATTATCTATAACATAATATTTACCATCAGCACCTACA
>JAIELU010000220.1 GCA_019752775.1 Campylobacterales bacterium
CCAAAAGCAAAACATCAGGTTTTTTAAGTAAAAGACCAGCTAAACTAACACGCCGTTGTTCTCCTCCACTTAAAAGATTTACAGCTTTAAATTCATACTGTTTTAGTTGAAATTCTACTAAAACTCGTTCAATCATATTGTCCAAATCCCACGCATCATGAAAGTCAATAAAAGTTGCCAATTCACTTTGTCTTCGTATTAAATCTTCATTCTCATAATCAGTTGTAAGACGATTTGTAAGTTCTTCATATTCAGTTCTTGCAGATTTTAATTCAGCTAATTGATTTTCAATTGCATCTCTTACATTTAAATTGTCTTTGAATTTTGGTTGTTGATCAAGCATTTCAATTTTAAGAGATTTATCAATAGCCATTTCACCGCTATCTGCTTCTATTTGTTTCATAATTATTTTAAAAAGTGTAGATTTACCTTGTCCATTTTGACCAATAACTGCAACTCTTTGCCCATGATTTAAAGTAAAATTTGCATCTTTTAAAATAACTTTTGTGTCGTATTGTTTTGAAATATTCTGTAGGTCTATTAAAGCCATATATTTTTTCTTCTTTATATTATTAAGATTATTTTTGTTAGTTTAAGTATTAATATAGCTAAAAATCAGTTAAGATTTACTTTTGATATATTATGCTTAATTATATTTTAAAAATAATATTAATTTAATATTAAGAAATGTATAATTTAATATAAACAAAAGGAGTTTCTCATGCAAATTAAAAATAACACTAGTCAAGCCTTAGATATGTATAAACAAAATACAAATACAAGCGCTAAAACAAAAGAACAACCAGCTAAAAATGACTCTTTAGAAGAGATTATAAACAATTCAGCTGCAAGAGTTACTATTTCTATGAATGCTCAGTCTATTCTTTTTGAAATGAATACAGCAAGTATGACAAAAAATAATACTTTAGGGCAGAGTGGATCTAAATTAAAGAATAATCAGCTTGAAGTTTTAAATTTTCTTGGAGGAAAAGAGACTGAGAGTGGAATGAGCCTTAAAAATATTGGATATGAGGGAAAACCAATTCTTGAATTATCTTCTGATGAAGCAAAAGATTTAGTAAGTGAAGAAGGATTTTTTGGTGTAAAAAACACTTCAGATAGAGTTTCTGGCTTTGTATTAAGTTTTGCTGGTGATGATTTAGATATTCTGCAAAAAGGAAGAGATGGTGTAGTTCAAGGTTTTGAAGAGGCTAAAAAAATGTTTGGAGGAGAACTTCCTGAAATATCATATAAAACTCAAGAAAGAACATTGGCTTTGATTGATGAGAAAATGAATAGTTTAAAAGGAAAGTCGTAAAGACTTTTCCTTAACTCTAATGATTTATATCATTTACCTTAAAATCATCATATGGATCCATATGAACATTTATAATCCAATCTCTCTTTGAATCTAATTTTTTGATTTTATTTTCGATAGAATCAGTTGCTTTATGTGCTTCCATAAGCGTAATTAGGCAATTAAAAACTAAATGTACTTCTACAAAAGTTTGATTAGCCGCTTCTCTTGTTTTTAGTAGATGATAAGTATTTACTTTGTCATTTTCTTTTATTATTTCTTCTATATTTGATACTACTTCTTCATCAACTGCTCTGTCTAATAAAACTAAAATACCTTCTTGAATTAAAGAATATGCAGAATAAATAATATATAAAGCGATTCCACCCCCAACAATTACATCAATTATTTCATAACCAGTAAGGCTTACAAGTATTAAAGAAATCAAAACTGCACCATTACTAAATACATCTGTTTTATAATGAAGTGCATCAGCTTTAATAACCATTGAATTAGTTTTTTTTGCTACATAGTTTAGATAAAGAACTAATAAAATTGTAATAATCAAAGATATAAGCATTACGAATATTGAAGTTTCCAATAATTGAGAAACTTCATTACTCATGGCTTTTTTAACAGCTTGATAAAGTAAAAATAAACCAGATATTGTAATTATTGTACCTTCAATTACAGAGGCTAAGGCTTCAATTTTCCCTCTTCCATAATTAAAAGTTTTATCAGCTGGTTTTTCTGAGTTTGAAATTGCAAAGTAGTTGAATATTGATACGAACATATCTAGAACAGAGTCAATGGCAGATGCAAGAACTGCAACTGAACCACTGGCAAATCCAATAACGAGTTTTATTAGTGTAAGTACCGCTGCAACACTAGATGAAACAACGGTAGCTTTTTTTTGAGGAGTCATTATTTGCTTTCTACAAACTCTTTAATTCTTTTGATACCCTCTTGAATTGTTGCTAAATCAGTAGCAAATGAGAATCTAAAATATCCTTCTGAACCAAATGCAAGTCCTGGAACTAAAGCTACACCTTTTTGTTCTAATAATTCAGCACAAAATTTCATAGAATCATTTGATACTTCTTTAATATTTACAAAAAGATAAAATGCACCATCTGGATCAATAGTTGATAAACCTTTGATTTCATTGAAAGATTTTACAGCAATATTTTTTCTTTTTTCAAATTCAACTCTCATCATTTCAATATCTTTATCTGCTTCACCCTCAAGTGCTGGGATTGCTGCATATTGAGTCATTGTATTAACATTTGATGTTACTTGACCTTGAAGTTTTGTTAAAACTTTTGCAAGTGCTACATTTGGAGTTGCAATATATCCAAATCTCCAACCAGTCATTGCTACAGCTTTACTTAAACCATTAATTGTAACTGTTCTATTGTACATATCTTCAGACACTTCTGCTGCTGCTGTAAATTTTGTACCATTGTAGATGATTTTTTCATACATTTCATCCGAGAATACTAAAATATCTGTACCTTCTAAAACTTTTCCAAGTGCAGTTAATTCTTCTTTAGTATAAACAGAACCAGTTGGATTTGAAGGTGTATTTAAAAGTAAAACTTTTGTTTTAGGTGTAATTACAGCTTTTAATTGTTCAGGTGTAATTTTAAATTCAGTAGAATCATCCGTTTCAATAAATACAGGAATACCATCCGAAAATTTCACTTGTTCAGGATATGTAACCCAATAAGGTGCTGGAATAATAACTTCATCACCTTTTTCAATTAGAACTTGAAAAAGATTAAATAATGAGTGTTTTGCGCCATTACTTATTACAATACCATCTAATTTATATTCTAAACCGTGGTCTTTTTTTAATTTGTTAATAATTGCTTGTTTGGTAGCGATAATTCCCTCTACGGCTGTATATTTAGTTTGACCATCATTAATTGCTTTTATAGCAGCATCTTTAACAATTTGTGGTGTATCAAAGTCAGGCTCACCTGCACTAAAACTTAGTATATCTTTACCTTGAGCTTTAAGTTCTCTAGCTAAGGCTGTGATTGCCAAAGTAACTGATGGAGACAGATTTTCCATTCTGTTTGCAATTTTCATTAACATCTTCCTCAATAAAATTATCATTATATTTTTGATATAATAGTTGTGCGATTTTAACAAAAAATTACTTAAGGAATAGTTTGAGCTTTCAAATTGAAATAAATCAAAGATTAGTAACCGTTCTCTTAGAAAAAAGAAGAAATATTAAACATGTTTATCTTCGAGTTCTAAATCCAAATCTAATTCAAATTAAAACAAATATTTATTACACACTTTTGGATGCAAGAGATTTAATTGAAAAAAAGCTGGCATGGATTAAAAATTCTATTATTAGACTTGAAGAAAAAAACAT
>JAIELU010000135.1 GCA_019752775.1 Campylobacterales bacterium
CATATTTTCTTCTTTTACAAAAGATTCAAAATCTAAATCTTCATTTAATTTCCAATAAGTTTTATTATCATTAAAACTTTGTTTGAATAATGGTGTAAATTCTGGTGTATATCCTAAATCAATATTATCAAGTACTAAACCAATTTTTTCATTGTTATACTCTTTAAGATAAATAATTCTATTATCAACACCTAATTTTTTATAATCATTGTCATCTTTTTTATTTAATATGTATTCAATTGTTTTTTTGAAATCCATAATAGTGAAAACTTCTCCACGAATTTGATTAAAACCACAAATCCAAGAAGTTAACAATCTTGATTCTTCATAATTATTATTCATTGATATGTTTTGTAAATCTTTTAAAGAAATAAAAAATTTAAAATTGATTGCTTCTACCTGTAAGCCTAATTCTATAGACTGTTCAGCTTGAATCTTACCTTGTTTTTTAGCTTCAAAAATTTCTATAAATTGTTCATTTAGATTTTTTTGAAAGCCTAACAGATCTACTTTTTTAGCTTCCATAATTCTCTCTTTTTAATTAATTTAATAATTTACGAATTTCTTCAAATAAAATATTTTTATCTACTGGTTTAGTTACATATGCTTTTGCACCTTGTCTTGCACCCCAAGTTTTATCTGTTTCTTGATTTTTGGAGGTACACATAATTACTGGTATATTTTTTAATTCTTCATTAGATACAATTTTTTTAGTTGCTTGAAATCCATTTATCCCAGGCATAACTACATCCATTAATATTAAATTTGGCTTATGTTCTTCAGCCATTTTTACACCATCTTCTCCATTGGTCGCTTCTATAATGGAAGCAAACTTTAACTCTGTAAGCATTTCTTTTAATAAATGACGTTCAACATTTGAATCGTCTATTACTAATACTGTTAAATTGTTATACATTTTGTCTCTCCTTTTTTATATCTTAATTACCAACATACTTTTTAACTACTTCTATGATTGACTCTTTTGTAAATGGTTTGGTTAAATAATCATTACCACCCACCATTAAACCTCTTGCTTTGTCAAATTCACTGTCTTTAGAAGATAAAAATATAATTGGCAATTTTTTCAATGAATCATTTGACCTAATAATTTGACAAGTCTTATATCCATCAAAAGGCATTAATACATCAATAAAGATTAAATCAGGTTCTTCTTCCATTACACTAACTAAAGCATCAAAACCATCTTCAACTAAAATTACTTGATACCCTTCTTTTTTAAGAAAGTTATCTGCCACTTTTCTGATGACTGGGCTATCATCTATAACCATAATTTTTTTAACCACGATATTTCCTTTTATTATTTGTTCTTATATACTGTAAAATGATAAAATGATTTTCAAAAGTCAACTTCATTTTAGACATTTAATTTTTTCTTATCTTAAAATATAAAGATTTTTACGAAAATCAAGTACTAAATTTATTAAAAAAAATTTGACAAGAAAAATCTTAACTTCTATAATGGACTTTCAAGGTTTGAGAATATATGAAAAAAGAAATTGGTTTTTACTTTATACCCAAAAAATGGTTGGGAGACGCTACGGTTCTATTAATGGATTGGGATTGCAAAGCTATGCATTTTCATCTCATGTGTATTGCTGCACAACAAGAAAAACAAGGATATATTGTTGATGATGATAATATTTTTAGAAAATTATTAGGTAATCCTGATATTAATGATTGGAATAATAGAATTAAAAAACAAGTTTTTTCTGCTTGGAAACAAAAAATTATCAAAGAAAATGGTAATCAAATTATTTATTGGTATCAGCCTGGTTTATTAAAAAGTTTACTTAATGAAGAACAAAGTGTTATTTCCACAACTAAAAAATCTAAAAAGAAAGATGATTTTCTTGATATAGAATGTCAAAATGAGGGTTTTAATTTAAACTCTTTATTAAAAATCAAGGATTCACAGACTATTCTTTATATTAAGCCAATAGAGGCAACTAAAGAAGAAAAATCCTCTATTTGGACTTTAGGAGTACAACTTCTTTCTTCTCAAGAAAATGATGAAAAGAAAATTAGAGGTTTTCTTGCTAGACAAATTAAACAATATGGCGATAAAGCAGTAGCTCAAGCAATTGCACAAATTAGTATAAATTCTAGTAAACCAGCAGATATATTTTCTTACCTTGTTGGAGCAATTAAAAAAGTCAAAGAAGATGCACCTGTTAAAAAGAGTGGTAAGGGTAGTGTCTCATTATAAAGGAATAAAAATATGTATAAATGGTCTAGTTTTAATATTAATTTTGAATTACCAGTTAAAGAAGAGTGGGAAGAAGGATTAGAAACTTCTAGTGAAATTTCTGTAGAAACAAATAACATTGTTATTTGTGAGTGCCCTAAATGTACTCCAAAAAGAAAACATCCTATAAATACTTTACTTATTAATACTAAGAATGAAAGTTGGTTTTGTAAACATTGTGGGTTTGCTGGTGATTTAGTTCAAGGATCTAAAATTTTACCTACAGAAAATTTATTTGAACCTTGGAGTTATAATCCAACATTACATTCTTATGAATACGAAAATAACTTGTCACAAACTGTTCTTGATAATTTTGCAAGCAAAAAGATTTCTAAGGAAACTTTAGATTTTTTTAAAATTACTCAATCAAAAATTTATTTTCCAGAAATAGAAACTCATGCAATGGCTGTAGTTTATCCTTATTTTATGGAAAATAGACTTGTTAATATAGTTTATGCTGGTAAATATAGAACTTCTGAACTAGGTGGATTAGAAACATGTTTTAATTTTGATAACATTAGTACTGATCACACTTATCTTGTAGCCACTGAATTAGAAGTATTTAGTTTTTATGAAGCAGGTATTTCTAATGTAATTTCTCTTTTTGGTGGTCAGTCTTTTGATAGCTTCCCTTTAGAAAAAATTGGTTCTGTTCTTTTGAATTTTTTAAGTAATATTGAGGCTAGACTTAATGATGTTAAAAAAATTACTTTAGCATTACCTAATAACGAAAGAGGCAATACTATTAAAGAGGAATTGCTTCGTCGTCTTGGAAAAGAAAGATGTTGGGTTGTACAACCTCCTGAAAATAATTATTTTTGGAATGATATTTTAGTAGAATATGGAAAGTCTAAATTTTTATCTCTACTTGATACAGCTAAACCTATCCCTGTTCGTGGTATCTTTGATATTGATGATGTTGAAGACAAATTAGATGAGCTTTATCATAAGGGTTTAAGAAGAGGTTATAGCACTGGATTTGATACTGTTGATCAATTTTATACTGTAGTTCCTGGTCAATGGACTGTTATGACAGGTATTCCCGGTCATGGTAAATCTAACTTTTTAGATGGCGTTATGGTTAATCTTGCAAAAAATCATGATTGGAGATTTGGTATTTTCTCACCTGAAAACCAACCTATTCAACGTCATTTTGCAGGTATTATGGAAAAATATTTTGAGGCTCCTTTTGATTTGGGAAAACCTGGAAGAATTAGTGAAGAACAATTAGAAGATGGTAAAAAATGGTTAAAAAATGGAAAAAAATTGATAAAACTAACCTAACCTCATTTATCCTAAACCTGACCTAACCTTAACAAACCTCTTCATAAATTCCATGAAGCTGGAAAAAATTTAGAAAAACAAACTTAACAAAACTTACCTA
>JAIELU010000239.1 GCA_019752775.1 Campylobacterales bacterium
CAAAGTAATTCTTTAGAACATCAAAATATTTTATCTGCAAATTTAAAATGGAATATATTCTCTTTTGGTGAAACAAAATATAAATATGAATCAAAATATAAAGACTATCTAAGTTTAAAATCTCAATTAGAATATGAAAAAAATAAAGCAAATGTTGATTTAGAATTAGCAATAAAATCTTATGAAATTTCAAAATTAAAAATAAAATCTTCAGAAGCTAATTTAAAAGCAGCAACAACTGCATACGATGTAATTAAATCAAAATACCAAAATGGTTTAATTGATAATGTGGCTTTTTTAGAAAGTCTTAGTGAAAAATTTACAGCTCTTAGTCAATTAAAAACTTCACAAAATGATTTAGAAATCAAAAAAGCAAAAATACTTTACTATAGTGGTAAAAAATTAGAGGAATATATAAAATGAGAAAATCAATAATAGCAATTACATTTATTTTTTTAGGATTAAATACATTAAATGCTGAAGAAAAACCGCAACTTCCACCTCTTCCTGTGGAAATATTTAAAATAGAAAATAAAATATCAACTACAATTAAAACTTATCCTTCAATAATAAAAACTTATGAAGAAGTAGAAGTAAGAGCAAGAGTAAAAGGTATTTTGGTTGAAAAATATTTTAATGAAGGTGAATTTGTAAAAAAAGGAACTTTATTATATAAAATTGAACAAGATACTTATTTAGCAAATTTAAATGTGGCAAAAGCAAGTGTAAAAACTGCTGAAGCTAATTATAAAAAATCACAAAAAGATTATGAAAGATCAAACTCTTTAATAAAAACAAAATCAATAAGCACTCAACAATATGATGAATATACTTATTCTTATGAAAATGCTTCAAGTCAACTTGAAAGTGCAAAAGCATCATTACAACAAGCACAAATCCAGTTTGATTATACAAAAGTTCATGCTCCAATTGATGGAATTGTTGGAATTAAAAAAACTGATTTAGGTAATTTAGTTGGTTCTAATGATTCTGATTCTTTACTTGTAACTATTACAAATACAAATCCAGTTTATGCAGAATTTGCTCTTTCAAAAGATGATGTAACAAGATACCTTTCTCAAATAAAAGCTAAAAGTGCAAAAGTAAATTTAGTTACAAGTAATAAAACTTATGAAAATGGAGCAGTTGATTTTATTTCTCCAAAAATAGATTCAAATACTGACACACTTTTATTAAGAGCCAAATTTGAAAATAAAAATAATGAAATTCTAATTGGAGAATTTGCAAAAATCGAAGTAACAAATCTTGATTTAGGTAAAGTTTATATTATTCCTGAAAATGCGATTTTAAAAACTTCACAAGGTAGTTTTGTTTATGTAGTTACTGATTCAATCGCAAAATTAAGACCTGTAACAACTGGTATTTTAGTTAAAGAGGGAATAACTATTGAAAGTGGTCTGAATGAAAATGACCAAATTGTTATCAGTAATATGGCAAAACTAAGACCTGATACAAAAATACAAATTTTAAATAAAGAGAAATAATATGTTTTCTTCATTTTTTATAAAAAACCCAGTATTTGCGGCAGTTGTATCTATTATCATAGTTTTAGCAGGACTTGCTGCTATGCTAAATTTACCAATTGAGCAATACCCAAGGGTAATTCCTCCTCAAATAATTGTAAGTACAACTTATCCAGGAGCAAGTGCTGATACATTAGCTAAAACAGTTGCTGCTCCTATTGAAGAGCAAATTAATGGTGCGAAAAATATGCTTTATATGAACTCAGTTGCTGAAGATAGTGGACGAGTTAGTATAAATGTATTTTTTGAAGTTGGAACAGATGCAGATTCTGCAAAAATTGATGTAAATAATAGAGTTCAAGCATCTTTATCAAAACTTCCTGAACAAGTTCAAAGACAAGGTGTAAATGTAAGAGAAAGAAGTCCAAGTATTTTACAATTTATTATGCTTAATTCTCCGTCAAATACATACGATACAACTTATTTATCTAACTATGCTTTAATGAATATAGTTGATGATTTAAAAAGAGTAAATGGTGTTGGTGATGCAATGATTTTTGGAGCAAAAGATTATGCTATTAAAATTTGGATTGATCCTTTAAAACTTTCTAAATATTCACTTACAACAACAGATATTATAAAAGTTATAAAAGAACAAAACAATCAATACTCAGCTGGCAAAATTGCAGCTGAACCAATAAAAGAAAAACAAATGTTTACTTATACTATTCAAACTCCTGAAAGATTGACTAGTCCTGAACAATTTGGTGATATTGTAATTAGAGCAAATGAAGATGGTAGTTCATTGATGTTAAAAGATGTTGCAAATATAGAACTTGGAAGTTCAAGTTATGATATGGTAACAAAATTAAATAATTCACCTGCTGTTCCGATAGGAATCTTTTTACAAAGTGGTTCGAATGCTTTAGAAACTGCTAATGCTGTAAAAAAATCTTTAGATGCAGCTAAATTAAACTTTCCTGATGGTATAGAATATAGTGTTCCTTATGATAGTACACAATTTGTTGAGATTTCTATAAAAGAAGTTGCAAAAACATTTGTTGAAGCGATTTTATTAGTTATCTTAATTATTTTCTTATTCTTACAAAACTGGAGAGCAACTTTAATTCCTATTTTAGCCGTTCCTGTATCAATTATTGGGGCATTTGCTGGAATGTATGCTTTAGGATTTAGTATTAACTTACTAACGCTTTTTGGTTTAGTTCTTGCTATTGGTATTGTTGTTGATGATGCCATTATTGTTATTGAAAATGTTGAAAGACACATGAGTGAAGGAATGTCTCCTAAAGAAGCCTCATTTAAAGCAATGAAAGAAGTTTCAGGAGCAATAGTTGCAATTGTATTAGTGCTTTCATCTGTATTTATTCCAGTTGCATTTATGGGTGGATTAACAGGAGAAATGTATAGACAATTTGCTATTACTATTGTTATTTCAATTGTTATTTCAGGTTTTGTTGCATTAACATTAACTCCATCACTTTGTGCTTCATTATTAAAAGATGACCATAAAAAACCAACATTTTTCTTTTTTATATGGTTTAATAACTTTTTTGAAAAAGCAACAAGTAGTTACACATATTTAGTTAAAAAAACTATTAGATTTTCTCTTATTTCAATTTTACTTTTTGGTGGATTGATTTTTATATCTTATGATATGTTTAAATCAATGAAAACAGGACTTGTTCCAAATGAAGACCAAGGGACTATTTTCGTATTTTCTTACAATCCAGGTGGTGCTTCAATTTCAAGAACAGATGAGTTTACGACTGAATTAAATAGTATTATTGCAAAAGATTCAAATGTAAAAGATATTATTACACTTGCTGGATATGATTTAACCTCGTCTTCACAAAGAACTCACGCAGCAGCAACTATTATAAAACTTAATCCTTGGGATGAAAGACCAAATGCTAACCAACATGCAGATGCAATTTTAAAAAAATTAAGTGGTCAAGTTTTAGGAACATCTGATGGATTTTCTTTTGGAGTTTTACCTCCTCCTATTATGGGAATGAGTATTGCAGGGCTTATAATGCAACAGATAAGTAAAAATAAATTTGTTTCACCAACTACAGGTGCAACGATAGATTCAGCACAATTTGGTTTAGTTATGTGTATGATAATGGTACCAGGTGCAACAGT
>JAIELU010000064.1 GCA_019752775.1 Campylobacterales bacterium
ATTCATTTCAATGTCGCTTTAACGCGATGAAAATTGGAGATGAGAAAAAAAGTTTTTCTTTTTTGTTAAAATATACTTCATTTCTAAAGTGTTGAAAATATAAAATCGAGAATTCTTTAGATTGAGTGTACTTAAAACTAGCGTTACAAGAAAAACATAAACTATAGATGAACCCTAAACCATCTTTCAATACAGAAATTATAGCACAAATTTTTTAAAAAATACTTTTTTATTAATTTTTTTTTATTATTTGTAAAAATATCTACTTTTTTGCCTCTTCATTTGTCACTAATGCTAGGTTTTTCAGGTCATATTTTTGTAATAAATCTAATATTTTTACTACTCTTTCATACTCTACTTTTTTATCAATCCTTACAACTACGGCTTTTTCTTTGTTTTTTATAGCTTTTAAATTATCTTCTAAAGATGCAAAAGATACTTCGATACCTTTAATAGCTAATTTATTTTTACTAAGTTCAATAAAAATCTGTTCATCATCAATTTTCATCTCTTTTGCATTTGATGTTGGTAAATCTAAAATAAGTGCAAGTTCTTCTTTCTTAAAAACAGAAGTTACTATGAAAAATATTAAAAGAATAAAAACAACATCAATAATAGGAGTTAAATCTAAACCTAAAGATTCTCTTCTTTTCATTTTAGTTATTTCCAACTAGCTCTTTTTTTGCTTTTAGCTCTATATTATCAATCATTACAATAAAGTGATTGTAAGCAATTTGATGAGGAATTGCTACAATAATTCCAGCAATTGTTGTGATTAAGGCTATTCCTATTCCATTTGAAAAAATAGTTGGATCACCTAATCCTTTTACTGTAATTTCTTCAAAAGATATATAAACTCCAATAACTGTTCCTAAAAGACCTAATAAAGGAGAGATAATTGCAATATTTTTTATAACAGTAAGTCCAAATTCTAGTTTTTTTACTTCATATTCAATTTGTGCAGGAACAGATGTTTCTTGAGTTATTTTTCTTTTTATATCAGTAAGTATTTTATTTTTTCTAGGAAGAGTGAGAGCTTTCCATAAAATTATAGTAAATCCAATTATATTTAATATAATCAAAATATAAACAATAATTCCACCCTTATCTATATAACTCATTAAATTCATATTAACCCCAATCATTTTTATGTATTGTACAAAATTTTTATTAATAGATGGTACAATTTAGCCATGAACTACACAAATTCAACAATTCACGAAGTAACTTTTAATAAACAAAAATATTTTATAAAAAGAGATGATTTATTAAATCCTGATTTCTCTGGAAATAAAGCTAGAAAATTTTATTATCACTTAATAAATGATTTTCCTAATATAAAAAAAGTAGTATCTCATGGCTCAAGCCAATCAAATGCGATGTATTCTTTATCTGTTTTATGTAAATTAAAAAATTGGCAATTTGATTATTATGTTGACCATACTGCATCATTTTTAAAAGAAAATCCAAGTGGAAATTATAAATATGCAATAAAAAATGGAATGAATATAATAGAAAGTAAACTACCAGATTTTTTTGATAAAGAAACTTTATTTATAAATGAAGGTGGAGCATTAGTTCAAGCATCTTATGGCATAGAAGTTTTAGCAAATGAGATAAAACTTTGGATAAGTCAAAATAATATAAAAAATATAAAAATTTTTCTTCCAAGCGGTACAGGAACTACAGCTCTTTTTTTACAAAAATTTCTTCCTTTTGAAGTATTAACTTGTGCTTGTGTTGGAAATGAAGAGTATTTGATAAAACAGTTTGAATCTCTTGAAAAGAATAATTATCCAACAATTATAAAAATGGATAAAAAATATCATTTTGGTAAGCTTTATAAAGAGTTTTATGAAATACACAATGAACTTTTAAATCAAACAAAAATAGAGTTTGATTTTCTTTATGATAGTTTAGGTTGGATTTGTTTTGAAAAATATGTAAAACAGTTAAAAGAAGAAAATACAACTTTTTTATACATTCATCAAGGTGGAATTATTGGAAATGAATCAATGTATGATAGATATAAACACAAATATTCTTTAATATAAAAAAAGATAGTATTCCATTATGTTATCAAAAAAAGAAATCAAACTTATTAAATTTATTAAATATACACCTATTTTTATAGTAGGAATTATTTGTCTTATTATTACTACTCTTTTATCCATTGAAAAGAATATCTCTTTAAAACAAGATTTAGAAAATTTACAAAAAGATTATTTAGAAAAAAATAGAGAAATTATAAAAAATGAAGTGCAAAAAGTTTTTGACTATATTGAACATAAAAAACTAAATAGTGAAGAAGATTTAAGAAAAAACCTAAAATCAAGAGTTGAAGAAGCTTCTTCTTTGGCTAATTATATTTATGAAAAATATAAAGATAAAGAGAGTAAAGAACAAATTATAAATAGAATAAAAGATTCTTTAAGAGCTATTAGATTTAATGATAATCGTGGATATTTTTATATAAATAGTATGGAAGGAATTAATATTCTTCATCCTATTAATCCAGAATTTGAAAATAAATTGATGATAAATTATAAAGATAATTTTGGAAACTTTAGTTTAAAAGATATTATAAATAAATTACAAAATAAAAAAGAGATATTTACAACACTTTATTGGAGTAAACCAGAAGATTTAAATCACCAATATAAAAAAATCACTTTTAATAAAATTTTTGAACCGTATAATTTTATTATAGGAACAGGTGAGTATTTAAATGATTTTGAAAATATAACAAAAGAAGAAGTTTTATCTTATGTTTCAACTATTAAATATGATAAGAATGGATATGTTTTTATTGTTGATAAAGATGGATTATATTTAAGTCATCTTGAAAAATCTTATAATGGATTAAATAGAATAGACTTAAAAGATAAAAATGGATTTATGATTACAAAAGAGATTGTAGAACTTGCAAAAAATGGCAATAGTGGATACTTGAAATATATTGCAACAGTAAAACCAGAAACAAAATTTCCATCTGAGAAAATAACCTATGTCAA
The DNA here is from genome assembly GCA_019752775.1 of Campylobacterales bacterium. Classification (GTDB taxonomy): domain Bacteria; phylum Campylobacterota; class Campylobacteria; order Campylobacterales; family Arcobacteraceae; genus Aliarcobacter. The sequence goes on from JAIELU010000064.1 coordinate 3,015, forward strand.
AGGTTTTAAAGATTGGGATTGGGCAATTGCGACAGGTTTTTATACAGATGAATTAGAAAAGCAAATTATTGAAAAACAAATACAAATAAAAGATAGATATACAAAAAATTTGATTAATTTATTTTTAATAAGCCTTTTTTTAACAGCTGTTTTTCTTGTCATTTCTTTTTATATTTCAAAAAAGTTTGAAAAAAGATTTTATAAGTATAAAGACCAAGTTTTTAGTTATATTAAAAAAAGTAGAGAAAAAGATACTATTCTTGCCCAACAATCAAAAATGGCAGCAATGGGAGAAATGCTTGAAAATATTGCCCATCAATGGAGACAACCATTGAGTACAATTTCTACAATTTCTACTGGAATTAAAATTCAATATGAATATTCAGAGATAAAAAAAGAAGAAGTTATAAAATCAATGAATACAATAGCCACAACTACAAAATATTTATCACAAACTATTGATGATTTTAGGGATTATTTTAATCCTAAAAAAGAGGCTATAGATTTTAATCTTAGAAATATTTTTGAAAAAGTTTCAGATTTATTAGAACCACAATTACATTTAAAAGATATTCAAGTAATAAAAGATATTGATGATGTTACTATTTTTGGAATGGAAAATGAGTTTTTA
>JAIELU010000022.1 GCA_019752775.1 Campylobacterales bacterium
GTGTTGATGGTGGCGGTGTTGATGGTGGCGGTGTTGATGGTGGCGGTGTTGATGGAGTTACAGTAATATTTGTATAACTTGGTCTATCTGTGTTTTCAAGAGATGATAATCTATCTTTTGATTCACTCTCAAATGCTGATTTATCTTCAAATACTTGAGTTCTCGATTTAAATTGAGCATTTCTTAAATCACTTATAATATCCGTTGCATTTCCATCTCTTGCTTGAAACTCTCCTGTTGCTGTAGTTTCATCTGCAACTTCTTCTTTTCCCTCTGCTGTAACTTCTTCTGTTATATCTTTATTATCTGCATTAAATTCAGCATCTCTTAAATCACTTACTACATTTGCATCTGCATTATGTTCATCAGCTTTTAAATCTAAACCTTCTTTTGTAAAAAATAACTCTTCTGTTCCAAAAGCAGTTTCAATTAAAGAAGAATCAATTAGTTGTTTTTGCCCTGCATTTAAGACAATAATATCATCTCCAGAAAGTTGAATTTCTATTTGTGAAGATGAAGAATTTCCATTTTCTCCATAAACTGTATCATTTTCATGAATTTCATCACCTACATTTAAAGCTCTAACGTTTCCATTTTCATCTTTAACATTAAAAATTCCATTTGATATGCTTTTTATACTTCCTGCAACTGTTGCCATAATTTTTCCTTATAGTTCATTAATCTATTATATTTAAATTTTAGTGTAGATTTTTGGGTTTGTATATCACCCAAAGGGGTGAGATACACGAGAATTTTTGAGTTTTTATTTAGAAAATAAACTTGCAAAAGATAATCTATCTTTTACATTTAATTTTTCATAAATATGTTTAATATGGGTTTTTACTGTATTTATAGATATATTTAGCTCATCACTAATATTTATATTTGTATATGCATTTTTTAATAAAATTGCTATTTTTTTTTCTGTTTTTGTTAAGTTTTGAAATAACTTTTCTTCATCAATTTTAGAATCACTTTTATTTGTAATATCTTTTAATAATTGTGTTGTAATTTGTGGTATCAACCAAATATAATCATTTGAAATAGTTTCAATGGCTGAATTTAAATAAGATGTTGTCATCAAAGTATTTCCATAACCTTGTACACCAAAACTTAAAAATCTTTTTGCATTTATTAGGTTTGGAGTATTATCCAAAACTAAAATTTGATTTGCATTTTTTATAAAATCATTTATAAATTTAGGACTTATATCTTTACAAACAGAACTATTAACTATCAAAATACTATTCATAATATCTTGTAAATCTTCTAAATTTTCAACTATATTAGTTTCATAATTAATTAATTTCATCCATCTTCCAATTAATACTAAATCATCACTCAATAAATATATTTTTATCATTATCGTTCCGTAAATGTATATTGTTTTGTTTTTAAAATTGGTTTTAAAATATAATCCAATATTGTTTTTTTACCAGTCATAATATCAACATCAGCTACCATTCCTGGAATGATTTTCATTTGTTTATTTTTATAAGCAATATGGTTTTTTTCTGTTTCAATTCTTACTATATAAAATGTTTTATCATCTTTTTCAGTAATAGTATCAGGGCTTATATTTATAACATTTCCATTTAATCCACCATAAATAGAGAAATCATAAGCTGAAAATTTCACAATTGCTTTTTGTCCTTGATAAATAAAAGCAATATCTTTTGGTAAAACTTTTACTTCTACGATTAACTTATAATCAGTTGGTACAATCTCAATTAAATCTTGAGCTGGTTTAATAGCTCCTCCAATTGTATTTATATGAAGTTTTTGAACTATTCCATTTGATGGAGCTTTTACGATGGTTCTTGAAACTTGATCTGTTGATGCAACAGAATTTGCTTCTAAATCTTTTAATGAAGTAATAATTTCATTTAACTTTTGTCTAGTTTCAGAATCATTTATTTGATATGTTTCATCAATTTTTTTATTTATTTCAAAAATTTCAGAATCAATTTTGCTAATTGATAAAATAACACTTTGTAGTTTTTGCTTAGCATCACTTTGCTCTCTTTGAAGTTTCAGAAAATCAACTTGAGAACGAATTCCTCTTTCAACCATTGGTTTTGTCATTTCTACTTCTTTTGAAATTGCATCTACTGAAAATTTCATATGTTCAATAGTTTGTCTTGCATCTTTAAGTTCATTTTCTTTTTGTTTAATTTGCTCTTTCAATATCATTGTTTTTGATTCAAGCTGTTTTTTATTTGTTAAATATAAAGCATTTTCATTTTTTATAAAATCTTGTAATTGCTCGTTATCACTTACTTCAAAAACAAAAGGTTCTCTTTTTAGTTCAGCTTCTAATCTTTTTATTTGAGCTTGAAAGTAAAAAGATTTTAATTCATTTGATGCAGCTGTTGAATTTGATTTTTCATTACTTATTTTGATTAAAATTTGGTCTTTTTCAACTAAATCACCCTCTTTTATTAAAATTTCAGAAACAATTCCACCTTCTAGATTTTGAACTATTTGATTTTGACCATTTGGAACTACTTTTCCACTTCCCCTTGCGATTTCATCTATTTTTGCAACAGAAGCCCAAATAAGAAAAAAAGTAATCGTTATTAAAAAAGCAATAAGAACCCAATGAAGTTTTTTAGGTCTATTATAGAGAATTGCAGAACTTAAACTATTCATAAATTCGTAATCATTTTTAGTTAATGCTTTTTTAGATATTTTTGGAGTTTTCTGGAAAAATGCAGCATAAATCTCTTTGAATTTATCCATTATTTGCTCCTAATTTTTTTATAATCTCTAATTTGTCGCCATCTAAAACTTTTTCACCTTGATTCATTACAATTACTCTGGTAACTAAATCAAGCATATTCATCTTTTGAGTAACTAAAAGTAGTGTTTTTTCTTCAAGATTTTCTTTTAGATTATTCAGCACATTTGATTCACTTGTTTGATCCATAGCATTTGTAGGTTCATCAAATAAATAGATTTTTGAATCATTTATTAAAGCTCTAGCAATTCCAACACTTTGTCTTTGACCTCCTGAAAGCCCAGCTCCACGCTCACCAATTGGCATATCATAACCTATAGGATGAAGTTTTACAAATTCATCAGTTCCACTTATTTTTGAACACTTTATCATCCATTCATCATCAACAAATTTATAACTTCCTAAAATATTGTTTTTTATTGTATTTCTAAAAAGATGAATATCTTGTGGTACATAGCTTATTTTTTTTCGTAAATCAGCCGGATCTATTTGAGAAATATCAATTCCATCAATTAATATAGAACCCTCTTGTGGTTCATAAAGTTTTAATATCAATTTAGCAATTGTACTTTTCCCTGAACCTATTCTTCCAATAAAAGCGACTTTCTCACCCTCTTTTATTATAAAACTAACATCTTTTAAAGCATAAGCTTCACTGTCAGGATATTTAAAAGATACATTTCTAAATTCAATATTTCCTTTTAATGATGGTCTTTTTACAAACTCTCGGGCAATTGGTCTTTCTAATGGTTTATTTACAATATCATCTAACATTTTAAATGAAGTTTTTGCATCTTCAAAATTTGTAATTAAGCCAACTATTTGTCCCATAGGAGAAATTGCACGGCCAGAAAGAATCATTGTTGCTATTAACCCACCCATTGTAAGTTCAAATTTTTG
>JAIELU010000200.1 GCA_019752775.1 Campylobacterales bacterium
GTTTCAAATTTTTTGCGCTTAAAGAAGTATATTTCTAAATTTATTTAATTGTTTTACACCAGATTAGTATCTTATTAAGTAATGAAATCCAATTTTATCAGGCAAAATCTGCTTTACTATTTTCTAGCAAAGTTGCTTTTATTGAGTTTTTTTCATCTAATGCTTTTTTGATATTTATTAAATCCTCGGGGGTTCTTCTCAAGGCTGCTAGTTTTACTATCTCTTTTTCTAAAGAAACCCTCACTTCATGCACCTCTGATATTTTTGAAGTACTTAGACGATTTAAAATATTTGCTTCAAATCTATCATTTGTAAGAACATAAGTTCCATTTCCTTGTCTTGATTCTAAAACTCCAGCTTGAATCAAAGATTGTATTGCTTCTCTTATTGTATTTCTGCTTACTTCAAAATTCTTTACTAATTCAGGTTCTGATGGGATTTTTTTCCCTACTTTAAAAATACCATCTTTGATTGCTTTTTCTATTTGTATTGATATTTGTTTTGGAAGAGATTGTTTTATTGGTTTTTTAATTTCCATAATAATTCCTAATATTTATTAATTTAAAGAAATTCATCCAATCATTGGACAAGTTAAAATCATAATAGAAATTTGATGAAAAGTCAAATAAAAAAGTAGTTTCCTACTCTTTTATTTAGTGTTGATGTTTTATTTTTTTCTTTTGAATTGATTTGATATTTATAATCATAGCAATTGAAACTATAAATGCGATGATAAAAAATCCTGCAAATACATAAAGTGTTTGAGAGTATGAACCAGTTGCATCTTTTACCATTGAGATAATTAGTGGTCCAACAAGTCCAGCTGCTGCCCATGCTGTTAATATATATCCATGAATTGCTCCAAGTTCTTTTGTTCCAAAAATATCTCCTATATATGCAGGAATTGAAGCAAATCCTCCACCATAACAAGTCATAATGAAATATAAAACCACTTGAAATACAACTATTTCTTTAATTGATGGCAACATATAAAAAGCAATTATTTGTGTTGCAAAAAATATCACATAAACAATGGGTCTTGTTAAATAATCACTCAAAGATGCCCATAAAAGTCTTCCAGCTCCATTAAAAATTCCCATTAACCCAACAGCTGCAGCTGCTGCGATTGCTGAGATTCCTAAAACTTCTTGAAGAAGTGGAGAAGCTACTCCAATAATAGCAATTCCACAAGTTACATTTATAAATAACATTATCCATAAACCATAAAATCTAGGTGTTTTTACAGCTTCATTAAGACCTAATTGTGCTAAATCCTCTTTGATTTTCTTTTTACCCTCTTTGATTTTTTGCTCAAATTTCTTTGGTAAATATTCATCATGTGGTTTTTCAAGATAAAGTGCAGAGGCAAACATAACTACAAAATAAACAGCTCCTAAGATAAAGAAAGTTCCAGAAATTCCAACACTTCCAATTAAGATTTTAATTGTTGGTCCCCAAATTGCAGAGGCAAATCCAAATCCCATGATAGCAAGTCCTGTTGCCATTCCTCTTTTATCAGGAAACCATTTTACAAGTGTAGATACAGGTGAAATGTACCCAATTCCTAAACCACAACCTCCCATTACTCCATAAAAGAAGTATAAAAGCATTTTTGATTCCATCATTATGGCAAGTCCAGAACCCATAGTTCCCAAACCAAATAATGCAGCTGCAATTATTGCAGATACTCTTGGACCATTTTTTTCTACGAATTTTCCCATAAGTGCTGCACTTAATCCCAAAAAGAAAATCGCAATACTAAAAGCAATTGTAACATCTGTTAAATTCCACGACATTTGTTCTTGGATTGGTTTTACATACACACTCCATGCATATACAGAACCAATACAAATATGAACACCAACAGCACTTAATGCCATAAGCCATCTATTTTTTTTCACCATTAAATAATCCTATTAATTGATTTTTTTTGAGTTTGGGAGTATATCTAAGATATTTTTCAATCTCTTTTAAAAATAAGATTTTTAAGAGCTTTCTCATCATCAATAACAGGAAATGTCATTGGATTTTCCAACCTTTTTTCAAATACAAAATCACTAGCAAACTCTTTAAAAATATCTTTAATAAACACACTTGGTATTTCTGGTGCATTTAAACAAGATAATACTATACATTTTTCATTTGCTAATTGTTCAAGTTTTTTTATGATTTTCTCATAATCTCGTGTAGCTTCAAAACTTCCTTTTTGCAAGGTTGGGGGATCAATTATAATAATATCATAAGGACCTTCTTTTTTGATTCTGCTCCATGATTTTAAAATATCGTATGGCATAAACTTTACTTTTTTAGTATCAAGATTATTTATATGATGATTTTCTCTGCCCGTGGTTAAAGCACCTTTTGCCATATCCACATTTACAACTTTTAAAGCTCCTGAACTAATAGCAGCAACCGAAAATGCACAAGTATATGAAAAGAGATTTAAAATATTTTTATCTTTACAAATAGATTGAATATATTCTCGACCTACTTTCATATCAGGAAATATTCCAATATTTTGATTTGAAAAGTTTATTTTATATTTCAAACTATTTTCAATGGCAATTGCATCTTTTGGAATAATTCCTTTTAAAACTTCATTTAAATTATCTTTTTTATATCTTCTTTGTAAAATCAAAGATTTGAACTGCTTTTTTTCATATACTTCTTCAAGTACTAAAATTAGTTGTTTTTCTATCTCTTGTGGTATTTCTTGAAATAAAGTAACTAATAAAATATCATTTAAACTATCTATTACTAAATAATTGTAATCATCATAAAAGTTTCCTCGTCCATGAAAAACTCTTTTCATTTCATGGCTTTTATCTTTTAGATTTTCTAAAATTATCTCTTTTAATTTTTCCATATTTATTTTATTCAAAATCGTACTCTTTTATTGAAATTATTTGATACTCATAAAAATTGTCATTTATATTAAATTCAAATTCATCATCTATATTTTTACCAATTAAAGCTCTTCCAAATGGCGATTTATTTGATATTTTATTTTCATTTGGATTTGTTTCGTGAGTTCCTAAAATAATAAAAGTTTTGTTTTCATTTGTATCTAAATCTTTTATAACAACTTGTGAACCAAAATTTACTTTTTTGTGGGGAATTAAAGATATATCTATAACTTCGCTATTATTTATAATTCTGTCTAAAAAACGAAGTCGTTTATCTGTGTTTCTTATTTGCTCTTTAGCAGCTATATATTCGGCATTTTCACTTCTATCACCTAGTTGTGCTGCGATTTCTTTCTCTTTTACCCAGAAAGTTTTTTGTTTTAATAGAGCTTTAAACTCTTCAACTATTTTTTCGAAACCATTTTTTGTAATTAAATCTTTTTGCATGGTGCAATTATATTAAGTTTTTTTATATTTCTTCGTTAAGAACACATATTGTATACTTCTAAAAAATAAGGAATCGCTTTGCCATACATAAAAAAAGAGTTTAAAACTATAAAAGGAAAAAAAATAGAGGAGTTTTTAACTCAAGATATTTTAATAGATTCCAAACTACTTTTATCTCTTTTAGAAAAAGGCAAAATCACCGATGAAAATAATAATCGTCTACAAAAAAATCAACTTATAAAATCTGAATATATCTATATC
>JAIELU010000206.1 GCA_019752775.1 Campylobacterales bacterium
CGCCGCGCATGGAGGGCGTGTTTATCGCTGCGCAATTTTATGGTTTAAAGATCATAATATAGACTGGCAAGACAAAGCAATAATATGGATAAATGCAAAAACTGCATTTTATGACACAATGAATGTTACGCCAATGGCTTATGGTTTCGGAGCACATGAACTAAAAGAAGACATACAAGCAGGATTAGAAATTATCAATTATGAAGAAATAAAAAAAAGAATATTAGAAACTAAAAAATAATAAAAAGGAAAAAATCCTTTTTATTATAAATCTTGTTCAATCACCTGTCTAAATCTATTAAAATAAACAAAACTAGCTTTATCTAAATCTTTATAAATATCATTTATAGAAATTTTATCTCCACCAACTTGACCAATTTTTGAACACTCAATATTGAAAGATTTTGCTACTTTTTCAAATGCTTCACAATTTTCTGGTCTTACTTCAACAATTGCTCTACTTAAAGACTCAGAAAAAATATCTTTTGAATCATTCAAAGAAATAGAAATCTCAATTCCTTTATTTCCAACAACTGCCATTTTTGATGCACTTATTGCAATTCCACCAATATTTACATCTTTTGCAGATTTTAATAAACCTAATTTATTTGCTTCAATTACTGTATTCCATAAAGCTAACTCTTTTTCAAAATTTACTTCAGGATGAACACCAGCAACTTTTCCATACATTTTTTTCATATATAAAGAAGCACCAAATTCAGATTTTGTTTCACCTAATAGATATAAAATATTTCCATTTTCTTGAACACAAGAAGGTAATACTTTATTTGCATCTTCGTTTATTCCAACCATTGCAATTGAAGGTGTTGGGAAAACTCCAACTCCATTTGTTTCATTATATAAAGAAACATTTCCACCAATTACAGGTGTATTTAATTCTCTACAAGCTTTTTTAATTCCCTCACAAGATGCGGCAAATTGCCACATAACCTCAGGATTTGTAGGATTTCCAAAATTTAAACAATCTGTGATTGCTTTTGGAACTGCTCCTGTCATTGCAACATTTCTTCCAGATTCCATAACAGCAGCTGCTGCTCCTAGTTCTGGATTAATATAACAAAGTCTTGTATTACAATCAGCACTCATAGATAATGCTTTCCCTGTCTCTTTGATTCTAATACTTGAACCATCAAGAGAACCTGGACCTTTTATTGTATTTGTTTGAACCATTGAATCGTATTGAGAATACACCCAAGATTTATCAACAACTTCCATATCTGAAAATAAATCATCAAAAACGGCTTGATTTGAAAGTTTTTTATCTAAAGAGATATTTTCAATTCCATCCAAATACGCAGGTTTTTTTGTTGGTCTATCTAAAATTGGAGCTTGTTCAGATACTGGTTGAACTGGAACTTCAGCACATTTTTCACCATGCCAAAATAACTCCATATTTCCTGTATTTGTAACTTCACCAATAACAGCAACATCAAGTTCCCATTTTTCAAAGATGTCAATAACACCTTGTTCACAACCTTTTTTAGCACAAATAAGCATTCTTTCTTGAGACTCTGAAAGCATAAAGTCATAAGGAGTCATACCCTCTTCTCTTGCAGGAACTTTATCTAAATGCATAATCATTCCAGAACCTGAACGTCCAGCCATTTCAAATGAAGAAGAAGTAAGCCCAGCAGCACCCATATCTTGAATACCAATAATTAGATCTGCTTTAAATAACTCTAAACAAGCTTCTAAAAGTAATTTTTCAGTAAATGGATCTCCAACTTGAACAGTTGGTCTTTTTGATTCTGAATCTTCAGTAAATGCAGCCGAACTCATAACAGCTCCACCCAATCCATCACGACCAGTTTTAGAACCTACGTACATTACAGGATTACCTAAACCTTCTGCTTTTCCTAAGAAAATTTCATCAGCTTTTGCAAGTCCAATTGTAAATGCATTTACAAGATTATTTCCTGCATAACACTCTTCAAAAGTAGTTTCTCCACCAATTGTAGGAACTCCCATACAGTTACCATATCCACCAATACCAGCAACTACACCTCTTAAAAGAAATCTGTGTTTTTTTGCAGTTTCACTATCTCCTTCAATTGAAGCAAATCTAATTGAGTTCATATTTGCAATTGGTCGTGCACCCATTGTAAATACATCTCTTAAAATTCCTCCAACTCCAGTTGCAGCACCTTGATAAGGTTCAATAAAACTTGGATGATTGTGTGATTCCATTTTAAATACAGCCGCATATCCATCACCAATGTCGATAACACCAGCATTTTCACCAGGACCTTGAATAACCCAAGGAGCTTTTGTAGGGAAACCACTTAAATACTTTTTACTTGATTTATATGAGCAATGCTCAGACCACATTGCAGAGAAGATACCAATTTCTACATAGTTTGGTTCTCTTCCTAAAATTTTTTTGATATTTTCAAATTCTTCAAGTGTTAAAGAATGAGCAAGTGCTATCTCTTGAAGGTTCATCTCTTGTTTTTGCATCTTTCGCCTTAAAATATGGTTGTTAAATTAAGGCGATTATATCTAAAAAGAGTTAAATTTTATTTTAATCCTCTGATAGAATTTTTACTTCATTATTTGCTATTTCTAAAAATAACTCTTTTTTTCCATTAAATTTTACACTTGGGCTTGTATATTCTTCATCCATTAAAATTTTAAACATATTTTTTCCTAGTGAATTTGGATAAGGAGAAAGATCTATATTTATAAATTTAATATTTTTTTGTTCTTTTTTAGCAAACACTGATTTTTTTTGTTCTTTAAAAAGAGTAAAATCTGTTTTATTTGATCTTTTAAAATTATTAGAATAAAAAGATAAATATTCATCAATATTAGATGTTTTCCAAGCATCTTTCCATTTATAAATACTACTTAAAACTAATGCTATTTCATCTTTTGTTACTTTTTTAAAATCATTTCCATAAGTTAATAAAACTGACTTATTCAAGTCTATACTTTTTTCTAAAGTTTCAAGTTCAGTATTATTAAGAGCGATACAGCCTTTTGTAAAATTTTCTCTACCTGAATAAAGAGGCATTCCATGAATCCAAATTCCAGAACCTTTTTTATCTAAACTTTGATCAAAAATATTTGGATATGAAGTTACAAGGGCAAAAGGTCCATAAAAACTATCAAGTCCAACTCTTTTTTGAACTAATTCATAAGCACCTTCTGGTGTTTTTTTATCACCTTCTGTATATTTATCACCTTTATTCTCACCTACTATTACACTACTCTTTGACATTAATTTATAATCATTATCAACTTTTTGATAAACAGCGATCTCTGATTGATTTTTTTGTGTAACAAGTACATATTTTTTAAATTCATAATAACCAAAATCTACATTTTTGTCTTTTAAGTATTCCTGCCAATATGTAGCATCTTTTAACTTATTTTCTATCTCTTTTTCGACAGAATTAATTCCTTCATATCTGTATAATGTTAGCAGGTCAGCAGCATACATATTAAAGGCAAGTAATAAAAAAATTATAAATCTAAACAAATATTCCTCCATGTTAATCTTTAAGTTGTCGCATTGTATAATGTTTGCCCTAATTATTAAATAAAAAAGTGGATAAACTATGAGAAGAATTTTTTTAT